>JAFYFK010000097.1 GCA_017543805.1 Bacillota bacterium
ACTGTGCTTCCGATCAAGGACTTCAGCGCAGACCGCTACCTGATAGCAGTGACCCGCCGCGGAACCATCAAGAAGATGCATATCAACGAGTTCGATACCAACCGCAAGGCCGGGCTCATCGCAATAAAGCTTAAGGAAGGCGACGAGCTTATCGGCATCCAGGAGACCAGCGGCACTGCAAACGTTATCATCGTTACCAAGCGCGGCAAGTGCATCTGCTTCTCCGAGGACGATGTCCGCGTAATGGGCAGAGCCGCGGGCGGCGTAAGGGCGATCGACCTCGAGGGCAACGACGAAGTCGTGTCCATGGAGCTCGCCGAAAAGACCGAGCAGCTGCTGGTCGTCACCAAGAACGGCTACGGAAAGCGCACGCCGGTCAAGGAATACAAGGTCCAGGCGCGCGGCGGCAAGGGTCTTCTGACTTACGATAAGACCAAGTTCGCCAAGGCCGGAGAGCTTATCGGGGCGATGGTCGTCGCGGACGATGACGAGGTCTTCCTCATCAATTCCGACGGCATAATCATCAGGATCAGCGCTTCCGAGGTCTCCAAGATGGGCCGCACCACCCAGGGCGTCCGCATCATGAAGATCGACGAAGGCATCGAGATCGTCGCGATGGCCCGCGCCATCAGGGAAGACGACGAGGATCTCGGTGAACTCCCCGAAGAAGGCAGCGCCGACAGCGAAGCCCAGGTCGAACTGAAAGTATAAGGAGCATAAATGAAACGCGTATTTTCGGGCGTGCAGCCCACAGGAAATCTGCATCTGGGAAACTATCTCGGCGCGCTCAAGCAGTTCGTCGAGCTGCAGAACGAGGACGAATGCGTATACTGCATAGTTGACATGCATTCCATAACCGTGCCGCAGGATCCAAAGGAACTTAAGGCGCATACGCTGGACATCGCGGCGCTTTACCTTGCCGTAGGCCTGGACCCCAAAAAGTCCATAGTCTTTGTGCAGTCGACCGTGCCCCAGCACGCCGAGCTGTCGTGGGTGCTCACCTGCAATTCCTATACCGGCGAGCTGTCCCGCATGACACAGTACAAGCAGAAGAGCCACGGCCAGGAATCCGCGCCGACAGGCCTGTTTATGTATCCCGTACTGATGGCGGCTGACATTCTTCTTTACGACACGGACATCGTTCCTGTCGGAAACGACCAGAAGCAGCACATAGAGCTCACGAGAGACCTCGCCATACGCGTAAACAACAAGTACGGAAAGACCTTTGTTGTTCCGGACGGCAGATTCCTCAAGGCCGGCGCCAGGGTAATGTCCCTTGACGACCCGACCTCCAAGATGAGCAAGAGCAATCCAAACGAGAAGTCCCGCATTTCGCTGCTCGACCCGCCCAACAAGATCAAAAAGGCGATCATGAGCGCCACCACGGACTCCGACGGAGTCATCGCGTTCGACGTTGAGAACAAGCCCGGCGTCAGCAATCTGCTGAGCATCTACAGCGCTCTGTCCGGAAAGCCGGTCGAGGATATCTGTGCCGAATACGAAGGACATGGCTACGGCGACCTCAAGAAGGCCCTGGTCGAGATCACAGTCGACGCGCTTACGCCTATCCAGCAGCGCTACAACGAGATCCGCCCGTCACAGGAGCTCGTGGACATCTTAAAGGATGGAACCGAAAGAGCGTCGGTCATAGCCGAAGCAACTATGAAGCGCGTAAAGGAAAACTTCGGACTGGGGCTGTAGCGCGCTGCAGGCCGGTCCGCAAAATATAACCAACGGTTTTTGCTTTGGAGGGCATAAGTTATGGCTTCTGAAAACAGAATGAAAAGAAAGCTGGAAGAAAAGAGCTTTGCGCTCGGAACTCTTATGAACGCCTTTGACGCGTCCGCCATCGAGGTCCTTGCCGCCGCCGATCTGGACTTCGTGTTCATCGACAGCGAACACGGCCCGTTCGACATGGAAAGCATAGTGGAGATCATCCGCGCGTGCGAACTGGTCGGCTTTACGCCTGTCGTCCGCGTCGGTGACCCGACGCACAAGGAGATCCAGCGCGTCACCAACGCCGGGGCAGGCGCTCTGGTCATTCCGGAACTCAGGTATCCGGAAGAATTCAGAAAAGTGGTCGAGCTTGCCAAGTTCCCGCCGCTCGGAAACCGTGGTTTCGGCCCGGTGCGCTTTTCCGGTTACGGCTATAAGGAATGGGCTAAGGAGGGAGTCGCCGCCACTATGGCGCACGGCAACGACAGCATGCTGCTGCTTCCCCAGTGCGAAACGGTCGAATCCCTTGAGCACATAGAAGAGATCGTGGATATCGAAGGCATTGACGGCATCTTTATCGGGCCGTTTGATCTTTCCATTTCTATGGGCATTCCTGGACAGTTCGACAACCCGGACTTTAAGGCCGCGATGGAGCGCATCCGCACAGCCTGCGTAAGCCGCGGCAAGGGCGTTTTTACATACTGCGGCTCTCCGGAGGACGCCCGCTTAAAGAAGGAACAGGGCTACAGCGGATGCCTCTGCTCCAACACAGCGGCAGTATTTGCAAACGCGTACATAGATTTTGTCAACAAAGCAAGATCGTAGGATCGTTTTTTAACGGCAGCTGTCCGGTCTTTTCCGGGCAGCTGTTTTTTATTGGCAATAAAGATGACTGCGCGGAAAAACTTGACAAAATCAATTAAATTGCTTGACTTTGTCAATCAAAAAGATTAGTCTGTTTGCAGCAGGTAATGATATTGACAGAAAAATGGAACAAGAAGTAATGCAATTCCGGCAGTTCAACCGGTTTTACACAAACATAATGGGATACATAGGGCGCCATGTGCTCGAAACCGAGTTTTCCCTTCCTGAGGGACGGCTGCTGCATGAGCTCGGGAAAAACGCCCCCTGCACAATGAAGTCTATTTCAGACGAACTTCAGATGGACGCGGGATATCTGAGCAGGATCATCAAGAAATTCGAGAGCATGGGCTTGCTGACAAAGACGCGCTCCGAAACAGACGGCCGCGCGCAGGTCCTGACGTTGACCGAGGCCGGCCGCAGATGTGTGGATGAGGTCAACCGGGCGTCGTCTGCCCAGATAGAAAAGCTTCTCGAGCCGGTACCTGAAGAAGCAAGGGAAGTTCTGCTCAGGGATATGGCAGAGATCGAAGCCCTGCTCAGCTCCGGAAAGGGGCTCTAGATGGAACGGAAAAACGACAGAAAATCACTGCTGATGCTTATAGCGTCAATGATGATCTTCGGGTCTCTGGGGCTTGTAAAGCGGGGGATACCGCAGTCTTCCGCGTTCCTTGCCTTTGCGCGGGGGTCGCTCGGCGCGCTGTTCATCGCGGCGTTCGTAAAACTGAGGGGAGGGCAGATCCGTCACGGTCTTAACCGCCGGGACTTTACGGTGCTTGCGGTCGCCGGCGCGGTCATGGGCGTCAACTGGCTGCTGCTCTTTGAGGCGATGAACTACACA
>JAFYFK010000098.1 GCA_017543805.1 Bacillota bacterium
GAGCAGGAGCTTGAGGAGATAGTAAACGAAGCCGCCGAAGACGACCTCGACGAAGTCTCCAGAAACATGGCCGTCGACGACCCCGTGCGCATGTACCTCAAGGAGATCGGCAAGGTTCCTCTTCTCTCTGCTGACGAGGAAATGGAGCTCGCCAAGCTGATGGAAGAAGGCGACGAGGAAGCTAAGAAAAAGCTCTGCGAGGCCAACCTTCGTCTGGTGGTTTCCATAGCCAAGCGCTATGTCGGCCGCGGCATGCTCTTCCTCGACCTTATCCAGGAAGGAAACCTGGGACTGATGAAGGCCGTCGACAAGTTCGACTGGCGCAAGGGCTTCAAGTTCAGCACCTACGCCACATGGTGGATCCGCCAGGCCATAACGAGGTCCATCGCCGACCAGGCAAGGACCATACGCATTCCTGTGCATATGGTCGAGACCATCAATAAGCAGATAAGGGTCACCAGACAGCTCCTGCAGGAACTCGGGCGCGACCCGACGCCGGAAGAGATCGCCGCTGAGATGGAGATCAGCGTCGACAAGGTCCGTGAGATATCCAAGATCGCCCAGGAACCGGTATCGCTGGAAACTCCGATCGGCGAGGAGGAAGATTCCCACCTCGGAGACTTTATCCCGGATACAGACGTTCTGACTCCTGCAGACGCTGCAGCGTTCTCAATGCTCAAGGAACAGCTGATGGAAGTCCTTGAGACACTGACCGACAGGGAGCAGGAAGTGCTCCGCCTGCGTTTCGGACTTGACGACGGACGCCAGAGGACTCTTGAGGAAGTTGGGCAGCAGTTCAACGTCACACGTGAGCGTATCCGCCAGATCGAGGCAAAGGCGCTGCGCAAGCTCCGCCACCCCAACAGGAGCAAAAAACTGAGGGATTACCTTGAATAATGCTGTTAAGCTTCCGGTGCTCTCGGAGCGCATGGCGTCCATAGAGGATTTTGCGGGAAAGTGCCGCTGCATAGCGGATATCGGTACCGACCACGGGCTTATCCCGATATATATGGTGCTGTCGGGCATCGCGGAAAAAGCCGTGCTGACGGATATCGCCAAAGGACCTCTGCAGAGGGCTCTGGACAATGTGGTGAAGTATGCCGGCGGCGAAGACGACGAAAGGTTTTCGCTGAGGCTCGGCCCGGGGCTTGATACCCTGGAGGAGGACGAGGCTGACGTCATAATAATCGCCGGGATGGGCGGAGAGACCATAACAGATATTCTCGAAGCCGATCCGGATATTGCAAAGGCCGCCGAGCGACTTGTCCTGCAGCCGCGCACCATGTGCGCTGAGCTTCGGAAATGGCTTGCTTCCAACGGCTACAGCATTACGGACGAGAGGCTTGCCGAGGAAAACGGACACATCGCCCAGATAATGCATGTTGTACCGGGGAAGCACGAATACGCTGAGCGTTTCAAAAACGAGATCGATTATGACGTTCCGCCGCAGCTCTTCCTGAACCAGGATCCTTTGCTTGACGAGTACATCGCTCTGCTTAAAAGGCGGGCCGAAACAGTTCTTGCAAACCTCGAAAACGCCAAAGAGAAGGATGCGGAGCTCGCTGAGTACTGGGAGCAGCGACTGACGGAACTCAAAAACTTATGAAAAAACAGGAAATCTACAGAATAATAGACGAAGCGGCACCGCTGAAATACGCTGAAGACTGGGACAACTGCGGAGTGCAGATCGACGTCGGCGGAGAGGAAGTGAACACAGTCCTCTGCGCCATGGAGATAAACGACGCGGTCATAAACGAGGCGGTCGAAAAAAAGGCAGAGCTGATAGTCACGCATCATCCGCTGATCTTCGATGGACTGAAGAACCTTGATCAGAAAGACATTCCCGCGCGCTATGTCATACGCCTTGTACAGGCCGGCATTTCGGTCTTTTCCGCGCATACCTGCTTTGACGTGGCTGACGGGGGCATAAATGACTGCTTGGCGGATCTTTTAGGGCTTGAAAATATAAGCAAAGCCTGCGAGATGATACCGGGAGTGCCTGAGACCATGCTGTTCCGCGTCGGGGATCTCCCGGAGCCGATGAAGCTCAGGGACTGCGCGGTCTATGTCAGATCCAGACTTCAGTGGAGTCCCGGACTTCGCATTGCCGGCGACCCGGAAAAGATAATAAAAAAGGTCTGTGTCTGTGGAGGTTCCGGCGGGAGCTATTGGAAAGAAGCGCTTGAAGCAGGCGCCGACCTGTATGTTACAGGCGAGATAAAGCATCATGACGCCGGTCCTGCTGCCGACAGCGGACTTGCCGTCATCGAAGCTTCGCATGCCGCTACCGAATGCAGTTTTGCGGGAAGAATGGCCGATATATTAAGACAGGCTGCCGCGGAAGGCCTTACGGTGCTCGAAGCGGAAAGCTGCGTTGATCCTTTTGCTTTTAGCATTTGATAAATTAATAATTTAATGAGCAGTCCATGCGGTCGCGGGCTCAGGAGGGATCCTGGGCGTGAGGAAAGTCCGGGCTCCGCAGGGCAGGGATGCCGGATAACGTCCGGCGGGGGTGACCCCAGGGAAAGTGCAACAGAAAACAACCGCCGCGCAAGCGGTAAGGGTGAAAAGGCGAGGTAAGAGCTCACCGCGTCTGTGGTAACACAGACGGTCAGTGTAAACCCCATCCGGAGCAAGACCAAAGAGGGAGGTAACTGCGCCGAGCGCATAGTGCCTGAAAGGCGGCTGCCCGCCGCTTCCCGGAAGGTAGGTCGCTTGAGCCTTAGGGTAACTTAAGGCCTAGAAAGATGATCGCTTAATACAGAACCCGGCTTATAGGCTGCTCATTGTTTTAAAAGATCTGATATGAGTAACATAGTACCGATAGACCGCCGCTACCGCGGCTATATGAATTTCTTTATAGAGGACAGCAAGACCGCCGTGCTTGACGTCGGAATGTGTTATGACGCTCCGGTCTCCATAGCCCTGCTGAAGGACCTTCTTAAAGGCCGCAAACTGGACTATATCATGCTCACGCATTCCCATTACGACCATGCGGGAGCTCTGACCGAGTACAGAAAAGCGTTTCCTGAAGCGCAGGTCATCGCGTCCGGCAAGACCGCTTCGGTCTTTGAGCGTGACGGCGCGAGGAGGGTCATTAAGGAACTCTCCGACGCGGCGGCGGAGTTTTACGCGCCGGGCGATCCAAACTGCCCCGCGTTCGATCCTTCCGGTCTTTATGTGGACAGGATCGTCGAGGACGGGGATACAGTGGATCTCGGAGGCTCTGTTTTCCGCGTATATGCGACACC
>JAFYFK010000099.1 GCA_017543805.1 Bacillota bacterium
CTCGCAAATATTTAGCGATATTATAAGTTCCCGCACGGTAACTTCAATGTTGGTCCTATATCCCTCTCCAGCTCTCGTCCCTGAGCATCTCCGGGCGCTTCCTTGCGGCGCGCACCTGTGCCAGCAGCTTATCCTTATCCTGCGGCAGATCGCCCTTCAGAGCCAGGTAGTTGGAAGCGTGGTTGCTGCGGAAAATGCAGGTCTCGGACAGATCGACGTTCTCCAGGAAGAGTTCCATCTCGTCCAGTACCTCAAGAGGCTTAAGAAGCTCGATCTTTCCTTCCTGCAGATCGTCCCACATCGGCGCCGGCGGCTCGATTATCAGCGTAAGAAAACTCGCGTAGTGCGGGCGCATCTCGTTGAGCATTGTCGCGGTGTCGATCGCGTGCTCCCTCTGCAGCTCGCGTCCGCCGAGTCCGGAAATAAAGGTCACGGAAGCCCACATTCCGGCTTCTTCGATCATTCGTACAGCCTTTATTATCTCCTCGCGGGTGCCGTTCTTATGCACGCGGCGCAGCACCTCAGGATTGCCGGATTCCGCGCCTATATAGACGATCTGCACCCCGGCCTCCTTAAGCTCGCGCAGTTCCTCCGGCGTCTTGTGGAGAACGTCGTTGGACGAACCGTAGATGCTCACCCGTTCGCACTCTGGGAATATATCCTTTATCCATCCGAGTATCTGCAGAAGCTTGCTGTTCGCAAGGCAGAGCGCGTCCCCGTCGGCAAGGAAGATCCTTCCCACACGGGAATAATACCGGCGCATCTCCAGCATATCCTTGCGGATAGCCTCCGGCTTGCGGATATGGAACTTCTTGTCCTTAAACATGGTGCAGAACGTGCACTTGTTGTGTGAGCAGCCCACCGTCACCTGAAAGATCAGGCTGTATGCCTCGCTGGGAGGCCTGTATACCATGCCTTCGTAAACCATCGCGGCCTCCTACATCTTTTCCGGCGCCTTGACGCCCAGCAGCGCAAGACCGTTCTTTATGGTCTGCTTGGCGGCAAAGGTCAGCAGCAGCTTGGCGCTGCGCTCAGCCTCGTTGTCGACCAGTATATGCTCGTCGTGATAGAACTTGTTGAAGCCCTGGGCTACATCGACGATGTGCCTGGTTATATCCGACGGCTCGTACCCCTCTGCGGCCTTCAAAACAGCCTCAGGAAAGCGGTAGATCAGTTTTATGAGCTCATATGCGCTTTCACCGAGAACGAAGCTCAGATCGGCGTTTTTAAGGCTCTCGGCGGACAGCTTTTCTACGTCGACCCCGGCGTTCCTCAGGACGCTGGCTGCCCTTGCGTGCGTATACTGGACATACGGACCGGTCTCGCCGTCAAAATTGAGGACCTTGTCCCAGGTAAAGCTGTAGTCCTTGATGCGCCCGGCGGAAAGCTCCTGGAAGAGCACCGCGCCTACGCCGACGACCTTCGATAAGGAGACGAGCACGCCGCCGAACAAGTTCTCGATCATTTGCTGAGCGCCGAGGGAGACCGCGATGCCGACGACGCCGAGCGCGCCGATGAGACCGGCGGCGTCAACGTCGAAGCACAGCCCGAG
>JAFYFK010000100.1 GCA_017543805.1 Bacillota bacterium
ATTTCAATCCCTGCATTTTCTTGTATATATCGCCGCGCGGGCCTGCAAGAAGAGTGGTTATGACGATGATCTTTCCGTTTATAACAGCATAGATTACCCGATAGCCTCCGATGCGGATGTGATAATAGTCGTTTCGTTTCCCCTGTATCTTTTTTACGTCGACAGATTCAGGGTGTTCACCTGCAACTAGCTTTAAGATGGCAGTTTCGTACTGAGCACGGACATCTTCATGCTGGGTGAAAAATTTCTCGGCAGTCCTTGTATATTGGATATCAACAGTCATTTAGCCACCTTAGCGGTTCTTCTGGATACGATCTCAAGGTCTTCGTCTGTCAGGCTGCTTATCTCATTAAGGATTTCTTCGCTCTCCTCTGCGGAAGCCTCCTCAACATTTGCAGTAAGCTTATAATAAGGATCCGCCTCCATCTTTTCGATGTATTCTCCAAGCGCTTCTCTGACTGTGTCGGAGAAAGTCATATGGTAAACATATGCTATTTTTTTTATATCATTCAGAAGCTGTTCATCGAGCTTCATATTTATTGCTTTTGTTGCCATTTTTCCTGCCTCCTGTATTTGAATTATATATCATAAAGATAATAAAGACAATAAAGATATGCTTTACGGTCAAAGCAGGTTTTGGGAACTGTCATCCATTTTAATTACATCGTTTGGCTAAAAGTAATACGTCTGTAACGCGTATGTCATTATGGCATGCTATTATAAAAATAGAGGGGGTACTGGCGAATGAAGAACAAAGCCGCGCGTATAATTCTTATAGTTGCAGCATTCTGCCTGATTTCTATGCTTTCGTTCACGGCAAGCCCTGCAGACGCCGGCGGCATCGGACTCGGGGCCATCGGATCTGGAGCTGTCAGACCCGGAACCATAGACTACAGAGACTATCTGGACGTTTACCTCTTCCTCAGCGAAAGCGGGGAGTATTATAATTACGGCTATGTCATGAGCGCGCACGCTGTACCGTACGCTGTTCCGCAGATAGACAGCTTCAGCATTCGCAATTTTAATGAGCTGCAGAGAAACCTGGACGCTCTCGGGGAAGACGAATCCGCAGATGTGACTCTGATGCAGGCTCCCAAGGCATCTTCCGGTGTCAGCAGTAAAGCGCAGAACGGAACGCTTGCTTTGACGCATGAACACCGCGAAGAGATCCTTAAAACGATGGAAGAATTCCGAGCCGAAATTCAGATCTTTACAACAAACGGAAGCGCATACGGCTATGTCCTTACGCTCCCGGTCTACGAGCTGCAGCCACAAATCTTGCCGGAGACGGCAAACGGAGTAGTGGAAAAAACCGCACGCCGCTCTGAGCTTTTCCACAGCTATACGGATACTGGATTAGATTTTACTGAAGATCCTGCCTACGCAATTATTGTTGAAGAAATCGAACGCATTAAGCCTGAAGTCGACAGCTCCGCAGTCACTCCGGAACTGATGGATGTCTACTATATAGACAGCGGCGGACTTATTAATCAGAATGGCGAAAGCATCTCGGTTTATGAGATCAATGTGCGTTACCATACAGACCCGATTCCGGCTGAAGAGCCAAAGGGCTACCATCTGCGGGGCGACTGCCTGTGGCCGGATGAGAAGACATATGTCTTTGTTTACGACGGTCCGATGTACATGACACAGACAATACCCGTCTGCACCATGAGCGCCTCCGAACTGCGTATAAAGTATTTCACGAAAGAGCATCTGCTCGAACATGGGAACAGATTCGAAGCAGCGGCCTGGGACTTCTACGAACAGTATTTTAACGGCGCAGTGGATGCAAAAATCAGCCTATATTGCCCTGTGCAGTACAGCCGCGCGATCGGTCCCGGTTCCAAAGATGATTTCAGTTCCATTCCAGACCTCGGCGAACGCGTTGTTACCCGGCATGAAGACTGGGATCCGATCTATAATCCGGGCGACTACTGGTATACCGTCGATTATGATGGGCTCAGCGCCCTCTGCTATTATAATGCAGTTAACGATTCTGCTTCGATCAACACGATCAGTGTCATGCGAAGCGATCTCGTAACCTTTAACGGGCTGCACGTCGGTTCAACCCGCACGGAAGTGCTGAAGGCAAGCGATCAGCGCTTTTTGCACGATACAGAGCTGTACCCTCATACAGGCGATTATTTGTGGGTCAATTACATGAGTGACACCGGACTTGGATACAACCTTTTATTCTTCTTTGAAAACGATGTTGTGACTGAGATAGTCTCTGAAAACATGTTTGATTAATTATAAATGTAAAGCCCTGACACTTGGAATGTCAAGGCTTTGCAGACAATCTGAAGACGCGGCCGGCGGTTACGATCTGGCGGCGTTTGTGGCGGAGATGCGTTCGCCGAGCTTGATCAGCACGTCCGGGGTGCCGAAGCCGCCGCTCTTCGTGATAACGTACTGCAGCTTGCCGTTGTACTCGAAGCTTGTGAGCACGCAGCCGGTGGAGATCTCGGAGATGGGACGCAGAGCGTTTACGCCGACCTCGCGCATCAGAGCTACGAGGGTATCGCCACCTGTGCAGAGCAGGGTGGCGTCGAGGCCGCGGTCCAGAAGGACGCGGGTTATGCGGCCGATCTGCGGAGCGATCGTCTTATAGACCTCGGAGAAGTCCATGTCGTGCGCCTGCATATACGCGGAGAGCTCGTCACAGCCCTCTGGCTCGTTGGCGTCCATTATGAATTTGCCCGTGCTGTTTGCAGTCTTGATCCAGCCGTCAATGACCGGCTCGGCGTCAGCGCTGCGCGGCCAGCGGGTGTCCAGCTTCTGCTGCGCCGTAAGGTGCAGGTGGGTGTAGCCGGCGCGCTCGCCGTTCTTCATCTGGGCGATGGTTATGGGGTTGACGGAGCCGCAGGCCATAAAGATGTTGGTCGGAAGCTCCGGGAACTGCGGCTTGACGCCCGCGAGCCCCAGCTCCTGCGCCAGCGCCGCGGCAAAGCCCGCGCAGCCCGCGGAGAAGTGCAGCCTTTCTTTTCCGAGGCCTTCGGCTATCGCCTGAAGGTCTTCGTTGGAGGACGCGTCGAAAATATGTATTCCGTTGAGATCCTCAGGGAATGTTGTCGAATTCGCGGCGTGTTCAAAGCAGGGCGTGCCGCTCTGAATGTGGATTATGTCGCTGACCCTGGACTTGGTGACCGGGTCGACCGGGTCATTGCCGAACATGCTTTCCGCTACCGGAACGCCGTCGATGTAGTGGACGCCGCTCATTGTGTTTCTGTTGTTGCGCGGGAAGGCCGGGATGAACATCAGCGAGTCCGCGCCGGCGCCGTCGATGACGGCTGTAAGCTCCGCGCCTATGTTTCCTCTGAGGCCGGAGTCGGTCTTCTTGTATATGTAGCGGATGCCCGCGGCGGTCGCCTTTACGACCGTCTTATAGACCAGCCTGTAGGCGTCGATGGGCGGAACGTGGCGGGACTCCAGATTTACCACGATGACCTTGACCTTGTCATCAAAAGTGCTGAAATCCACGTCCGGATCCATGACCACCTGGGTCTCAGCCCCGCGGTCGGTAAACTGCACACCGGTATCCAGCGCGCCGGTAAAATCGTCTGCGATTATAAGTAGTCTTTCCATAATGATCTCCCCAGATAAAACCTATAGCTCATATCAATATTATATGCCTGTTTTATCAACTTTACATTATTGTTTTTATGCGTTTTACACATTATAATTTATGCGGAGGATTTTAATTATGAACAGACCTATAATCGGAATTACCATGGGTGATCCGTTTGGAAACGGCCCCGAGATCAGCGTTAAGGCGTTTGCGGACAAGGCCCTCTACGACCGCTGCAAGCCCATCCTTATAGGCGACGTGAGCTGCATGGAATATGCCGCCAAGGTCGCGAAGAAAGTATCAGGCATCGACGTAAAGATCAATCCGGTCCACGATGTTGCCGAGGCAAAATTCGAACCCGGCACCATCGACGTCTACGACCTTGGAATGGTAAAGCCGGAGGATATCCCCGGAGATCCGGAAGATCCCAAGCCCTTTAAGCTCGGCTACACTGCTCTCGGCGGCGACGCGGCGTTCAACTATGTCAAGACCGTCATAGAGCTCGCCATGGCAGGCAAGGTCGACGCGACCGTCACCAACGCCTTCAGCAAGGAAGGCATCAACATGGCGGGGCATCATTTCAGCGGTCATACCGAAGTCTACGCTCATTACACGAATACTCCCAAGTACGCTATGATGCTTGCCCACGAGGAGCTGCGCGTGGTCCATGTTTCGACCCACGTCTCCCTCAGGGAAGCCTGCGACAGGGTCAAGAAGCAGAGAGTCCTCGACGTTATCCGCCTTGCGGACGAGGCATGCAGAGACCTTGGCATCGAGAATCCCAAGATCGGCGTCGCCGGACTCAACCCGCACTGCGGCGAGGACGGAATGTTCGGTACCGAGGAGATCGAGGAGATCCAGCCCGCTATCGACCAGGCAATGGCAGAAGGCATCAATATTCCGGACAAGAAGCCCACTCCTCCGGATACCGTATTCTCCAAGGCTCTCGGCGGCTGGTACGACATCGTTGTCGTAATGTACCACGACCAGGGACATATACCCCTTAAAGTAAAAGGTTTCGTCTACAACAAGGCTGAAGGCCACTGGGACGCTGTCGCGGGCGTCAACATTACGCTCGGTCTGCCCATTATCCGCGCTTCTGTTGACCACGGCACCGGCTACGGCCACGCGGGCGACGGTCACGCGAACGAACTCAGCCTTACAAACGCCATAGATTACGCCATTAAGATGGCCGGCGCGAGGATGGCGAAAAAAGCTTAAAATTGCATTTCAGTGAGGTGAAGCAAAATGAAATACGTAGAACTCGGAAAGACCGGGATGAACGTCTCGGTGATCTCCTTCGGCGGGATTCCCATCCAGCGCAACGACATGGAAAACACAAAGCTGGTAGTGGACGTGCTGGAGGCAAAGGGTGTTAACTATATCGACACCGCAAAGGCTTACAGCGTGTCCGAGGCTTATCTGGGCAACGCGCTCAAGGGCCGCAGGGACAAGTTCTTCCTTGCGTCCAAGTCCATGGCCAGGGATTACGAAGGCATGAAGAAGGACATCGACGACACCCTGGAGAAGATGCAGACAGAGTACGTTGACCTGTATCAGTGCCACAACGTTCCGGTAGGCGATTTTGAAAAGATCTTCGCGGAGAACGGCGCTTACAAGGCGCTGCTCGAGGCTAAGGAGGCCGGAAAGATCCGTCACATCGGATTTACCTGCCACCACGTCGAGGACATGCAGCATGTTATCGAAAACTACGCTGACAAGTTCGAGACCGTAATGTACCCTTTCAACATCGTTGAGGACCAGGGCACCGAGCAGCTCAGAAAGTTTAAGGAGCTCGGCTACGGAACCATCGCGATGAAGCCCTTTGCCGGCGGAAATCTGGACGACCCGGATCTGGCCCTGCGCTACATCGCCGAGGCCGACGTTATCGACATCGCCCTGGCAGGCATGGCTGACCCGAAGGAAGCCGAGCAGGACGCAGGCGTTGCCGAACATCTTGTTCCGCTCAACGAGGAAGAGCTCGCAAAGTGCGACGCCATCCGCAAGGAGCTCGGGACCCAGTTCTGCCGCCGCTGCGGATACTGCATGCCCTGCACCATGGGCATCCTTATCCCGAACGCGTTCCTGTTCAGAAACTACGTTCTGCGCTACAACATGCTCGAATGGGCTTCCCAGCGCTATAAATCCGTATGCACGGTTCCGGCGTCCCAATGCGTCGAGTGCGGCGTCTGCGAGACCCGCTGCCCGTACCATCTGCCGATCCGCGAGATGATGAAGGATACCGCGAGGATTTTCGGATACTAAATTGAACGACCCGATCATAAGCATAAAAGATCTAAGTTTTACTTATGCAAGTGACGAAGAGGAAGGATCGGGCCCTGCGATAGCGGGGCTCGATCTCGATATTGAAGCCGGAAGCTTTGTGGCGATAGTCGGCCGCAACGGTTCCGGAAAATCGACGCTTGCGAAAAATCTCAACGCCCTGCTCCTCCCGAGCGGCGGCGCTGTTTGTGTTGCGGGAATGCGCACGGACGACGAAGACCGCCTCTGGGACATCAGAAAGACCGTGGGAATGGTCTTCCAGAACCCGGACAACCAGCTTGTTTCCTCGGTGGTCGAGGACGACGTGGCGTTCGGCCCGGAAAATCTCGGGGTGGACCCTGCCGAGATCAGAAAGCGCGTCGACGCCGCTCTCAACGCGGTAAGCATGTACGAGCACAGAAAGAAGGGTCCGCATCTTCTTTCGGGAGGCCAGAAGCAGCGCGTGGCAATAGCCGGCGTGCTGGCCATGGAGCCGGAGTGCATCGTATTCGACGAGCCTACGGCTATGCTGGATCCGTCCGGCAGAAAAGAGATAATGGAAATAATCGAGAGTCTTCACCGCGAGGGCAAGACTGTCGTTCTTATAACACACTTTATGGACGAGGCCGCCAGGGCCGACCGCGTCGTGGTCATGAACCGCGGAAAGATAATGATGGACGGGACGCCCCGCGAGGTGTTCTCCCACGCGGAAGAACTTTCCGGGCTCAACCTGGAGCTGCCGTTCGCCGCGGAGCTGGCGGCCATGCTGCGCCGCGACGGGCTGGACGTGCCCGCGGATATTATTGATGAGGAAGGGCTTGCTGACTGGCTATGCGCATCGAAGTAAAAGATCTTGACCATATATACAGCCAGGGCCTGCCCTACGAGACGACCGCTCTCTCCGGCATTTCGTTTGCCGTGGAGGCCGGCGAGTTTGTCGCGGTCATAGGACATACCGGTTCCGGGAAGTCCACGCTGGTTCAGCACCTCAACGGGCTGCTGAAGCCGACCTCCGGGACGGTCACCGCGGACGGGGTCGATATTAACGAAAAAGGACCCAGGGCGCTGGAGCTGAGGCACCGCATCGGCATGGTGTTCCAGTATCCGG
>JAFYFK010000101.1 GCA_017543805.1 Bacillota bacterium
ACTTTTGTAGCAACACTATAGTCTCGATGTACTTCGTAAACGGGAAATTATCGTAGGGCTGGACCGGGCCGACGCTGTAGCCGTAGAGGCGCGCGCCGCGGAGGTTTTCGGCGAGGGTCTTGGGGTTGCAGGAGATGTACAGGACATTTTCGACGCCGTACTCGAGTATCTGCTTCAGGGATTTTGGCGTGATTCCGCTGCGCGGCGGATCGACGACGATCACATCCGGCTTTACCGGTATAGTTGACAGAACCTTTCCTACGTCACCTGCAATGAAATAACAGTTGTCAAGACCGTTAATAGCAGCGTTGACCTTTGCGGCCTCGACAGCCTCTTCCACTATTTCCACACCGACAGCAGTATTTGCCTTAAGCGCCATCGCCTGAGTTATGGTACCCGTTCCGCAGTACAGATCGTAAACGTTCTTGCCTTCGATGCCCGGGATCAGCGCCAGAGCGTCGCTGTAGAGGCGTTCCGCGGCGGGAACATTGGTCTGGAAAAACGAAAAAGGCCCTACCTTAAACTGCAGGCCAAGTACCTGCTCAAAATAGTACGGTTCCCCGTAAAGAAGCTGCACGTCGTCAACGCGAAGCGCGTCGGAGACCGAGTCGTTAAAGGTCTGCATTACGCAGCAGATCTGGTTGTCGAACTCGGAGCTGTGTTCAGTGATGCGGTGAGCGAACTCCATACCGGCAAATTCGCTTTCGCTGCTCGTAACGATATTCACGAGGATCTGCTTTGTGCGCACGCCCCAGCGAAGGATAAGCGAACGCAAAAGCCCCTTGTGGGACTTTTTATTGTAGTGCGTGTAGCCTTTTTCTGTGCAGAAATCCAGCGTCAGGCGGACGATGCGGTTGAAGTCCTCCGGAACGATCTGACAGTGGTCCGTCGTAAGTATGGAAAAGAAAGCCCCCTTCTTGTGGAGGCCGAGCTGAAGAGGACCGCCCTTTACTTCGTCGCCGAAGCTGTACTCCATCTTGTTTCGGTAATTATAGATGTCCGGGCAGGCCTTGATCTCCTGAACGAGAGACGCGTCAAGCCCTGCTTCGGCCATGCAGTCTCTCACGAACTGTTCCTTTTCCTTAAGCTGCTGTTCGTATGGGACGCCCTGGTACATGCAGCCCCCGCAGCTTCCCGCGAGCGGGCATGTATCGAGCATTTTAAAATTTTCCGTAGGCATCGAAGAATTCCTTTTTATATTCAGGGAAACGGTCCTCCTCTATGGACTTTCTGATGTTTTCCATAGTCCTTACGAGGAAGTGCAGATTGTGTTCGGATAAAAGCATGGAGGACAGGATCTCCTCGGACTTGAAGAGATGTCTCAGGTATCCCCTGCTGTAATTGCGGCAGACGTAGCAGTCGCAGTTCGGATCCAGCGGTCCGTGATCCTCCGCATGGACCGCGTTTTTAATGTCGACGTTGCCCTGGCTGGTAAACGCTCTTCCATGCCTTGCCACGCGCGTCGGAAGAACGCAGTCGAACATATCTATGCCGCGCTCAACGCCCTCAAACAGACAGTCCGGACTTCCAACGCCCATAAGATAACGGGCTTTTTCCTTTGGCAGGAGCGGCACGCAGTCATCCATGACATCGTACATAAGTTCCTTGGGCTCGCCGACGGAAAGCCCGCCGATTGCATAGCCGGGAAGGTCCAGATCCACTATCTGCTTTGCGCTCTCCGCGCGAAGATCCTTGTACGTTCCGCCCTGCATTATGCCGAAAAGGCTCTGAGTTTCGATATTCTTATGGTGCTCCTTGCAGCGCTTAAGCCAGCGCGTGGTGAGCGCCAGGGATTTTTCCACGTAGGAATGGTCGGCCGGATACGGAGCGCATTCGTCAAAGGCCATCATAATGTCCGAGCCGAGAGCCTCCTGAATCTCCATGGAAAGCTCCGGTGTAAACATATGCGACGAACCGTCAAGGTAGGAGCGGAACTTTACGCCCTCCTCCGTTATCTTGCGCATCTTTCCGAGGCTGAAGACCTGAAAACCGCCGCTGTCCGTAAGGATGGCGCCGTTCCAGTTCATGAACTTATGAAGCCCTCCAGCCCTTCTGATAAGCTCATGACCGGGCCTCAGATACAGGTGATAGGTATTGGAGAGTATCAGCCCGCAGCCCTCATGGCCCAGCTTTGCGACGTCTTCCGGCTTCATGGCCTTTACCGTCGCCTGGGTGCCGACAGGCATAAACACGGGAGTCTGAATGTCTCCGTGCGGCGTATGGAGCACTCCGCGGCGCGCGCGGGTGCGCGGATCTTCTTTTAGAAGCGTGTACGTTACTGCGTGTTTCATAAGACCATCCCGATAATATTAACTATCAGCGCCGCGACCCAGGCCACAAAGCACTGCCAGACGACTACATATACTGCCCAGCCAGCGCCGAGCTCCCTTTTGACAGCCGCTATGGACGCTACACAGGGCGTGTACAGCAGGCTGAACACCAGTATACAGGCGGCCTGAAGACCGCTTATTACAGCGGCGACTCCGCCCTCGGCGCCGAATAATACCTCAAGCACGGAAACTACGCTCTCTTTGGCCATAAAACCGCTTATAAGCGACGTTACGATGCGCCAGTCGCCAAGCCCTACAGGTTTGAACAGCGGGACCAGTACGCCGGCTATGGCCGCCAGTATGCTCTCGTGCGAATCCGTTACCATGTCGAAACGGAAGCTGAAGCTCTTCAGGAACCAGACCACTATGGTCGCGATCAGTATCACGGAGAAAGCGCGCTGCAGGAAGTCCTTGGACTTTTCCCAGAGCAGCTGCAGAACGTTGCGGGCGCTCGGAAGCCTGTAATTCGGAAGTTCCATGACAAAAGGCACCGCTTCGCCTTTAAATATGAACTTTTTGTAGATAAGAGCAACAAGAATGCTCATCAGCACGCCGAGGACATAAAGACCGGTCATTATAAAACCGCCTTTTCCGGGGAAGAAAGCGCTCACGAAGAACGCGTATATGGGCAGCTTGGCCGTGCAGCTCATGAACGGCGTAAGGAGTATGGTCATCTTGCGGTCGCGTTCGCTGGGAAGCGTGCGGGTAGACATTATTGCAGGCACCGTGCATCCAAAGCCGATGAGCATCGGCACTATGCTGCGTCCGGAAAGGCCGATCTTTCTCAGCAACTTGTCCATAAAGAACGCGACGCGGGCAATGTAGCCGCTGTCCTCCAGGATCGACAGGAAGAAGAACATGGTGACGATTATCGGCAGGAAGCTGATGACGCTGCCCACGCCTTCGAAAAGGCCGTCGATCACAAGGCCTCTTATCGCGTCGTTTACATGCCCCGCGTTCATTGCGGCGTCGGCGCCGGCCTTGAGAAGATCTATGCCTGAAGCCAGAACATCCTGAAGGAACGCTCCGATAACGTTGAATGTCAGGAAAAAGACCAGGGCCATTACAAGAATGAACACCGGTATAGCTGTATATTTCCCGGTAAGGACGCTGTCAAGCCTCTGGCTGCGTATGTGCTCCGCGCTCTCGTGAGGCTTCTTTACGCAGCTGTCGCATACCTTCTGGATATACGCGAAGCGCATGTCAGCGATGGCCGCGCCGCGGTCGAGCCCGCGCTCCGATTCCATCTGCAGGACGATATGCTCCAGCATCTCCTCTTCGTTCCGGTCGAGCTGCAGCTGTTTAAGGACGAGCGAGTCCCCTTCTATGATCTTGCTCGCGGCAAAGCGAACGGGAAGCCCGGCGCGCTCCGCATGGTCTTCTATCAGGTGTATGACCGCGTGCAGGCATCTGTGCACGGCGCCGCCGTGGTCGCTCTGGTCGCAGAAATCCTGGCGCAGGGGAGTTTCCTGGTATTTGGCGATGTGCACCGCGTGGCGTATGAGCTCGTCTACGCCCTGGTTTTTAGCCGCGGATATCGGGACAACGGGAACGCCGAGCATGGCCTCCATGCGGTTGATATCGACGGATCCGCCGTTTCCGGTCATTTCATCCATCATGTTGAGCGCCACGACCATAGGCAGGCCCATCTCCAGAAGCTGCATCGTAAGATACAGGTTGCGC
>JAFYFK010000102.1 GCA_017543805.1 Bacillota bacterium
ACCGGCATCGACAAAGTCGAGTCCGTCGGTGTTGACCTCGGCACTGGCGTTGATGTCGAGCTGGTTCATCTGCTTCTGTCCGGCGGAGATAAAGAGGTCGCAGGCGGCGCCTTCCTGGATCTGGGTCTTCAGTGTTCCGGAAGAGTCAAAGTTGTAGGTCAGCTTGACTTCAGGCGCCACAGACTTGTACAGATCCGCGATCTTTGTCAGTGTCTCCGTCATGGAAGCGGCCGCAAACACGATCACCTCTACTGGTTCCGCTGCGGGTCCTTCCTGTGCCGGTTCCTCAGTCTTTGCAGGCTCTTCAGCCTTTGCGGGCTCCTGCGCAGGCGCCGGAGCGGGTTCGCTCGTCTGCTTACCGCCGCAGGCCGCAAGGCCTAACACAAGAACAGCAGCAAGCAGGACTGCAAGCAGTTTTCTTACATTGCTCATTTTGAAATACCTTCTTTCTTTTCGTGTTTCAGAAAAATGATTTATACAAAACGCGGATTTACGCGTATTTGCCGGTATTAAATGTACTATGTATGTAAATATTCAGTTTTTCTCCTGACGATCCTATGTCCGTCAGGCGTCGGGCCTTTCCACGATCTCCATCGTATCTCCGACCTTTATGGTCCCGCCTTCGAGGACCTTCGCGAACACGCCCTCACGGGGCATGATGCAGTCGCCGACCTGCCGGCGTATGGCGCAGGACGTATGGCATTCCTTGCCTATCTGGGTCATCTCGAGGAGCACGTCACCACAGCGAAGCAGAGTGCCGACAGGAAGCATTCGGAAATCAAAACCGCTTACGACCAGGTTTTCCCCAAAGGCGCCGTATTCAACGTTCGCGCCTCTGGCGCGAAAGGCCTCGATCTTGTCCGCGGAAAGCAGGCTTACCTGTCTGTGCCAGTCGCCCGCGTGCGCGTCGCCTTCTATCCCCCAGCCGGTTTTGAAAAACGCTTCCCCGACGTTCTCCTTAAGAACGCCTTTTCTGCTGCTTGTGCAGACAGCCAGTACGGTTCCCATAACCTATCCTCCGATCTGTGACATCAGCTTGTTTTCGGAAATTTCGGATATATCGTCAAAGCAGTGCTGCTTGGGTTTTTCAAATATGCAGCTTCGGATGACCTCAGTGAGCTCTTCGTCCGACGCCCCGCTGCGAAGAAGAGGCGCAAGCTCAACGCCCTGGTCATAGCAGAGGCAGGGTTTGAGCTTTCCCGTGCTGGTAAGGCGCACGCGGTTGCAGGTCTCGCAGAAACGGTTGCTTACGGCATCGATAATGCCGACTGGGGCAGCCAAGGAGGCGCTTTCGAAATAGCGCGCGGGGCCGGAGCCGTGCTTGCCCTCTACCGCGTGAATATCCGGATAAAGCCCCCGGATCAGCTCTATAGCCTCGGCGGAACTGATGCCGGAATCCTTGCGGCCGAAGCCTATTGGCATAAGCTCGATAAAACGCACCGGGATCCCGTCCTTCGCGAATTCCAGCAGTCCCGGAATAGAATCCTCTATATCCCTCAGCAGTACCGCATTCAGCTTGACGCTTATGCCGAGTTTCCTTGCAGCCTCCATGCCGCGGACCGTCTGAGGAACAACGTCAGGAACGCCGCAGATGGCAGCCGAAAGCCTTGGATCCGTCGTGTCGAGGCTGATGTTCGCGGCGTCGAGCCCGGCTTCCTTAAGCGCCGGGGCAAGCTGTTCCAGCAGAATGCCGTTTGTGGTTATTGCGACACTCTCTGCGCCGGGAAGTTTTTTCAGCGCCGCGACAAAAGAGACCGCGTCCTTTCTTACCAGAGGCTCGCCGCCGGTAACGCGGAAATGTTTAAAACCGAGTTCGGAAAAAATTCCCGCCAGCCGCACGAATTCCTCATAGCGGAGCACCTGGCTGTGTTCCAGGGCGTTTTCCATGCCGTTTGGCATGCAGTAGCGGCAGCGCAGATTGCAGCGGTCGGTTATGGATATGCGGAGATAGTCGATCTCACGGCCGTAGCGGTCCTTCATTTTGCGGACCCCTCCGGATCATAGTAGATGTCTCCGCTCTTTCCTCCGTGCTTTTCAACAAGATGGATGTCAGAGATCAGCATGCGCTTGTCTATGGCCTTGCACATGTCGTAGACAGTCAGAAGAGCCGTGGAAACGCCGGTAAGTGCCTCCATCTCTACGCCGGTCTGGCCGTTGCATTTAACGGTGCAGGCCGCGTCTATGCGGCAGGCCTCCGGCACAAGGGTAAACTCCACGGAGACCTTTGTGAGCAGAAGGATATGGCAGAGAGGGATCAGTTCCGCGGTGCGCTTGGCGCCCATTATTCCGGCAACCTGGGCGACGCCTAAAACATCGCCCTTCTTCGCGCGCTTTTCCGCAACGGCTTCGAAGGCCTCTTTCGACATGCTTATCGAACCGCAGGCAACAGCTGTGCGGGAAGTAATATTTTTATCGCTGACGTCGACCATTACGGCATTGCCGTTTTCATCGACATGGGTAAATGTATTCATAGGATCGGGATAAACGCCTTAAAAGGCCTGTACTGATAGAGCTACTGCCACTTGGCGAATCCGCAGTTGGGGAAGACGCATACCTTGCAGTTGAGGCAGAGTCCGCCGTTTCCGAGGCCCGCGAGCATTTCAGCCGTGACGGGTTCGTCGGCAAGCAGATACGGAAGGACAAGGTCGAATATGGTCCTGCGGGCATACATTACGCAGCCCGGCAGACCGCAGACCGGGCGGCCGTCGGGCATATAGGACACAAGGAACATGGCGCCCGGCAGCACCGGTGCGCCGTAGCTTACGATATCTGCTCCGGAGTTCTTGATCGAAAGCGGAGTCATATCGTCCGGATCGACACTCATGCCGCCGGTGCAGAGGACCATCTCGCAGCCTTCGTCCAGCATCTTTTTAATTGCAGCGGTGATCTTTTCGTGGTCGTCGTTGCAGACCTCGTGGGCGACCATGGAACTGCCGTATTCGGCAAGTTTCTGTTCGATGACCGGGGTGAATGTATCCTGAATGCGGCCGTAGTAAACTTCGTTTCCCGTTGTGACCACGCCGACTTTCTTGGGCTTTATGGGTTTTAAGCGCAGAAGAGGTTCGCTGCCCGCGACCTTTTCAGCTTCTTCCATTGCGGCTTTCTCGATTACGAGCGGTATTACGCGCGTGCCGCAGAGCTTTGCGCCGGCTTTTACAGGAGTGCCGGCCGGGCGGGTGGCTATCATCATTCGTCCGAGGCTGTTGACCGCATAAAGCCTTTTGGTGTCGACGAGGAACAACCCGTCTATGTCCGCAGTGAGCTCGATCTTGCCTTCCTTGGGCTCGGAAGCGCTCATGTTCTCGCTCTGGCAGATGTCCCTGAGCACCTCTGCCGCCTCGTTTTCGTGCAGCATGTTCTCGTCGTTTTCCCAGATATATATATTGTCCTTCCCGACGCTCAGCAGCACGGGAATATCCTCTTCGGTAATAATGTGCCCCTTGCGGAAGACCGCGTCCTTGGTCACTCCCTTGATGATCTGTGTAATGTCGTGGCAGAGTACCTGGCCAACGGCGTCCTCGGTTTTAACTAACTTCATAGATGACTTACCTCCGCAGTAACGATTGGATAGGGGCTGAACTCGAATTGCAACAAAATACAACTCGTATTAAACAGTATACCATAATTACAAATATTGGTCACTCTGAATAACTGCAAGTGTATTGAGATTTTATGAACAGTCCGGCGCGTTCCGGGGGCAAACACCTGTTGAAAAAGGCGTTTCAGAGCACTAAAATTATAAAAAAGAGTTGAATTACAGGAGATTAAAATGAACCGCGAATTCAAAAATATACTCGATTCAATAAAAAATAAGCAGATAACTTCCATTTCCCGCACAGTCAACGAAGAGGAATACCACCGCCGCTTTATACCGGAGGACAGGCTGATACTTCTCGGCGCGGGCCATGTTTCACAGGCGACTGCGCAGTTTGCCGCGCTTCTCGGTTTTTACATCGTGGTCGTTGACGACCGTCCCGAGTTCGCGAATTCCGACCGCTTCCCCATGGCCGGGGAAATAGTCTGCGATAATTTTATCGACGCCATAGATCAACTTAAGATCACCCCGGAAGACTATGTCTGCGTGCTGACCCGCGGTCACCGTTATGACGCGGACTGCGTGCGGCACATCCTGTCCGGGCCGCAGATGCCGTACTACATAGGCATGATCGGCTCAAAACGCCGCGTGGCGGACTTCCGCGAGATCCTCCGTCAGGAGGGTTATTCCGAAGAGAAGAACGAGGCCCTGCACTCCCCCATAGGCCTTAAGATCGGCGGCATCACGCCGGCGGAGATAGGCCTTTCAATCTGCGCGGAGCTGGTCCAGGAGCGGAGCAGAAACTATGTAAAAGACGGGATCGAATACCTGGAACAGACCAACTGCGACCTTAAAACTCTGGAATATCTGGCTGACGGCGGAGAGCCGCGCGCCTTCATAATGGCGATCGACGCTGACGGATCAACTCCCGCAAAGCCCGGCGCCATAATGGCGATCAACAAGCTCGGCAAGACTTACGGCACAGTCGGCGGAGGCTGCAGCGAAGCCGCGGTCATAGGCCGCGCCCGCAGGATCATCGGCACAGGCGGCAGCGACGTAGTCGAAGTCGACATGACGAACGAAGTCGCCGCGGAGATGGGCATGGTCTGCGGAGGAACGCTCTGGGTCTATATCGAGGATCTTAAGGATGACAAATAAACGCAACTGTTTAAGCAAATCAAAAGCGCCGGAACTTTCCGGCGCTTTTTTGGGTTCAGCCTTCGGCTTTTACGTATCTCAGATATGTGACCGTCGGGTCTCCGCCCTGGTCGTCCTTAGGCCACCAGAACCAGGTCACCCAGAGCGATCCGTCGTCCGAATCGATCTCGGCATAAAAGCGGTTTACCTCCTCGCCTTCATTGCCTCCGGTCATGAATTCGACATGTATATCGCCCTCCGCGGGGGCTTCGACCCCGTCGCTGTCGTAGACAGGCATCTCCGTAAGCAGATAAGCCCCGCGGGAATCGGTCGGATTATTGTAGCTGAAGAACGCCTGCGGGAACTCG
>JAFYFK010000103.1 GCA_017543805.1 Bacillota bacterium
GTGTCGGTTGGGCATGGGCTCGTTGACCAGCTCCTCGAGGGAGAGCGGAGTGTAGTTTGCCTCGACCTCTTCCTGAGGAACATCGCTTTCGAGCTCCGACAGCAGTTCGTTTCTGTCGACGGCATCCTGCTCCTCGCTTGCGAGGACGACCTCAGGAAGCTCGACCGGATCGAAAACGACCTCGGTCTCGCCGGATTCTATCTCGGCGATATTTATGGCCGCTATCTTCGGCTCTTCGGCGGGAGCGGTCTCCTCAACGGTATTCTGAACACGGTTCTCCCTGAGCGACGGGATGGCTTCCGGACGCTTGAATTCAGGCCACATCTTGACCTCTTCGGGCGCGGGCTGCTCTTTTTGCTCCGGCTCTTCCGGACCGCCCATGACTTCCTGGGCCAGGTCCTGAATGGCAGCGGCTTCCTGCTCTATGGCTTTTTCCGCTTCGCCGCTTTCTTTTAAAAGTTTTTCGCGGTTGGCGAAGATGGCCTCAAAGTCCGGATTCCAGTCCGAATTTCCGGCAGGGACCGGTTCCGCCTGTCTGGGAGCTTCCGGCGCGGAAACGTTCCAGACCATCTCTTCCCCGGCGGGAACCTGGTTTTCCGGTTCGGCTTCCAGTTTTACGGCCTCTTCAGGAACGCCTGCGGCTTCGTCGGCAAGCCTTGCGATCTCAGCGACTTCCTCTTCGGAAAGCTGCACGGTGACCTCCTTCGGGTCTCTCCTCGCGTCCTTCCTCGCCTGCTTTTCTTCCTGTATCGCCTTCTGTTTTTCCAGTTTGCTCTTCTTCTTGGATTCGCGCTCTCTGGCGAGCATGTCCTCGCGCTCCTGTTCGGAGAGGTCGCGCATCATCCTGCGCTGATCCCTTTTAGCCTTGGACGCGGCCTTCTTTGCGTCGGCGCGCTCCTTTGCCGCGATCGCCTTCTCCGCGGGTTTTGAGTAGACGTACATGGAGAGGATCATATGGCTGAGGCCGTCGAGCATAAACGCCGCGCCGACCAGGACCATAGCGTTCATCGTGGACACCAGGGTCGGCATCATCATTACCGCGCCGAGCAGGGCGCATACCGCGCCGAGGGGGAGGACCTTTATCCAGTCCCTTGAATTGAAGCGGCTTATGGCGATGCCCTGGGCTATCCTCGAAGCGCCCGCCACCGCGAGCCATGCTCCGAAGAATACCGCGATCATATTGTCAGGGACCTGATTGTTGAGCACGGCGAATCCGAAGAGCATATTGACTATGCTCTCCACCAGCAGGGTGTCCGGAAGGCGGCGGGATTTGCCCGACACCAGGAACGCCAGCACGCAGAGCACTCCGGACGCAAGCATTACAAGGCCCATCACAAAGGCCAGGTCCGAAAACATGTTCGTGTTGAACACGAAGCAGAAAGCTCCGCCGAGCGCAAGAATTATTCCCGATAAGGCAGTTAAAATTCTCATAACAAGTTATTATAGCCGAATACAGCGCCTTAGTCAATTTTGATGACGTTTGGAAAACACTTGTGTTTCCGTGGCGCACAAGTTTATAATATCGTAATATTTAAACGGAGGCTCAATTATGGATTACGATTTCTTTATAGTCAGCAAAAGCGTTCTGCCGGACTGCTTTGAAAAGGTAGTCGAGGCGAGGGAGCTGCTCCGCAGCGGGCGCACGCGCGACGTGAGCGAGGCGGCCCGCATGGTCGGCATCTCAAGGAGCACATACTATAAATATAAAGACCACGTCTTTCTCCCGAAGGAGGGTGAGCACGGAAGGCGCCTGGTAGTGTCCATGCTGCTTTCGCATAAGCGCGGGACCCTCGGAAGAGTCCTCAGCGAACTCGGGGAACTCGGGGCAAACATTGTCACTATAAATCAGAATCCGCCCATCGGAGACCGCGCCAGCGTGATGATATCCATGGATATCGCGTCTATGTCGTCGGACACGCAGACGCTCCTTGCGCGTTTAAGGTCGATGGACGGAGTGGATGATCCTGTAATTATAGATATGGCCTAACGCCCGTAATTGTCTGTGTCGACCCTGCCGAGCGCGATAGCGTAACCCTCAGCGCCGTAACTTAAGCTCTTGTTGATCCTGCTTATAGTTGCGGTGCTTGCTTTTGTTATAGCCTCGATCTCCGCGTAGGTCTTGCCCTGGCTGAGCAGTACGGCGACGTGCCAGCGCTGGGAAATGGCCTTCAGCTCGTTAACGGTCATTATATCTTCAAAGAAACGATAGCATTCCTCGGCGTTCTCGAGAGAGAGGATCGCCTTGAAAAGCTCGTCGGTCTCAACGGAAGAAAGTCTTGAATCATAAGCCATAGTTACATCCTCCTTTAGCTAGCTTTTATACTTTATCACTTTACAGTATGAATGTCCAGCACAATTGTCGGCTTCCGGCGCCGTAAATCGGCGTATTAACAGAATATTTCGTTTGACATGCACGCTCACCGTGTTATAATTTCGCCGTGAGGGAGTAGCTTTGATCCGTCTGTCAACAATCCCGCCCGTAAAACGGCTGGCCGGCGGACCTTCGCAAACGGAAGGTAGCCAGACTTGCAAACGTTTTTCTTTTCGTTTGCGGGTCTGTTTTTTTATACCCGAAGCATCAGAGCTTATGGAGGTAAGCAATATGCATACGTTATCGAAAGAGGAAGTGCTTCGCAAAGTCGAAGCAGACCAGTCGTCAGGCCTCAGCGAGGCCGAAGCGGCGGAAAGGCTGGCAAAATACGGCCCCAACAAGCTGCAGGAAGGCAAGCGCAAGACCATCATCCAGATGTTCTTCGGCCAGCTTAAGGATCCCATGATCTACATCCTTATCGGCGCGGTCGTCATCTCCTGCGTCCTTAAGGAATTCAGCGACGCTGTCATAATGATGGGCGTTATTCTGATCAACGCCATCATCGGCACTGTACAGGAGCGCAAGGCGGAAAAATCTCTGGATGCCCTCAAGGAGATGTCCAGCCCCACAGCGATGGTGCGCCGCGGCGGAGTGACCAGCGAAGTCCCGTCGGCGGACCTTGTCCCCGGAGACATAGTCGTGCTCGAGGCAGGTCGCGTCATCCCGGCAGACCTGAGGCTGCTGGATTCGGTGAATCTTAAAATAGAAGAATCCTCGCTCACGGGCGAATCCGTTCCGGTCGAAAAAGACGCTTCATTTAAGGGCGAGTGGGAGATTCCCCTCGGCGACCGCGTCAATATGGCTTACCAGTCGACCTTCGTTACCTACGGGCGCGGAGAAGGCGTCGTCGTCGGCACCGGCATGAACACCGAGATCGGCAAGATCGCCCAGCTGATCAACGATACCGAGACCGAACTTACTCCTCTGCAGAAACGCCTGGGCGACCTCAGCAAGGTGCTCGGGATCATCTGCGTAGGGCTCTGCATAATGTTCTTCGGCGTGGCGCTCATCCAGAAGCGCGACCTCGTGGAGATGCTCATAACCGCTATCTCCCTTGCTGTAGCGGCAATTCCGGAAGGCCTCACGGCCATAGTTACCATAGTCCTTGCCCTCGGCGTCCAGCGCATGGTCAAGGCCAATACCATAGTAAGAAAGCTCCCGTCGGTCGAGACTCTCGGTTCCGTAAGCGTCGTCTGCTCGGATAAGACCGGCACCCTGACCCAGAAC
>JAFYFK010000104.1 GCA_017543805.1 Bacillota bacterium
CCGTAATAAATGCAAGTGCTGAAGAGCATGTTGTACAGACCTAGCTTCAAACCTCTGTTGCCGACGGAAACGATGAGCGGATCCTTCAGCGAAGACCTTAATGACAGCCTGTAGTAATTACCTGTAATGCTGTTCAGTTCGTTTGACATATACAGTGTTGCGCCTTCAAGATCGTCTTTATCCAGGTAATTTAGCACCAGCAGCTTTGCGAAGGCAGTAAACAGGTCGCGCTCATCGATGTTCTTGATGGTGCTGTCTACAAGCTCCTTGGAGTCTTTCACGTCGTACTCGTCGGACACCGATCCGAGATAGTCGGAGACGACCTTAAGATCTTCCTTGCCGTATTCGTTGACGGCCTTGTCGGCCCATTCGTTATACGTTAATGTTATCTCATTGTTGATCTCGTCCTTGAATTCGGGCAGCAAGGCCTTGGCAGACTCAAGGACGTCGGCTGCGGCAGTATATTCGCCGTTTTCGCGGACTTCCTTTGCGTCTTTATAGACAGAATCCATATATGCTTTTGCGACCTTGTCGTTATTCAGACCCTTGAAGCCAGGGAAAATGTCCTTCTTGGCGCGCAGCAGCTGAACTGCCTTGTCAGGCTTGTCTTCGCTGAAGAGTTTCTCCGCGGCCATGTCGACCGATGATTCCAGCGACTCGAAATTGAAAACTTCGTCGGGCTCTTCCCTTTCTTTGAGCACTTCGGAAAGGTTTCTGAAATCGATTATGCCTTCGGTGACCTTTCCTTCTTCTATGGAGTTGAGCGCTCTTTCGGAATAGAGCTCGTACTGCAGGGCAAATGCGTCGTAATTGCTTTCGTCGAGCGCTTTTATCTCGTCGATCTCAGCGAGCGCGGTCTCGTAATCCGACGACGCGAACGCCGCCTGCGCGGCCTTTGTGTGTTTGGCGATCTTTGTCGAAGGCAGACTGTTATAAATAAGAAAGCCCGCAATTGCCGCTACGACCAGCACCGCCGCGATTATCAGCGGCAGTTTGCTCTTCTTTTTGGGAGCCGGGGTATCGGACGGAGCTGCGGGTTCCGCGGGGGGAACTTCCGCTGCTTTTTCCTCTGCAGGCTCCTCAGCCGAAGCTTCTGCCGGTTCCTCCGCGGCAATTTCCTCTGCCGGTGCTTCCGCGGCGTTCGCGGCCGCGTCGGCAAAGCTTGCGGCGGGCGCTTCTTCCTGTATTTCCGGTTCAGGTTCAACGGCTTCAGCCGCTTCCTCGACAGGTTCCGGAACCGGTTCAGGTTCAATGGTTTCAACAACTTCCGTGGCAGCCTCTTCGACTGCAGCGGCCTCTTCAGCAGTTTCCTCCACCGCTTCCGTCACTTCGGCTGAAACTTCTTCAACAGCAGTTTCAGTTTCCTGTACGGCTTCTTCCACAACTTCCGCAACATCAGCAGTCTTTGCTCCGCAGTACGGACAGAACAGCGCGTCGTCGGGGAGCTTTTTTCCGCATTTATGGCAAAACATTCCTGGCCTCCTTCTAAACCGGGGATCTATAATTTAAGGATCATCGTCGCAAAGTTCATGTAGACCATCAGCGACAGGGCGTCGACGATAGTCGTGATCAGCGGCGATGCCATTACGGCGGGGTCAAAGCCCAGCTTTTTGGCGAACATCGGGAGCGTGCAGCCTATGCACTTTGCTATCATTACGGTAATGACAAGCGACAGGCAGACCGTCGCGGCCACCGGAACAGTGATCGCGTCGTTGTGCATCAGCATGCGGTCTACCAGCATTATCTTAACAAAGGAGATGACCGACAGCGAAATGCCGCAGAGCACCGCTATGCGGATCTCCTTCCATATTACCTCAACAAGATCCCCGAATTCGATGTCGCCCATCGAAAGGCCTCGGATGACCGTTACCGAAGCCTGCGAACCGGAGTTTCCGCCCGTATCCATCAGCATCGGTATAAAAGCTGTAAGCGCGACCTGGGCAGCCAGGGCGCTTTCGAACTTCGTTATTATGATCCCGGTAAACGTAGCCGAGACCATAAGGAGCAGCAGCCAGGGAATGCGCTGCTTATAGATCTCCAGGACTCCGGACCTGAGGTAAGGATGCTCTGACGGGATAATAGCCGCCATCTTTTCGATATCCTCCGTAGCCTCTTCGGTAATGACGTCGATAGCGTCGTCTACGGTTACGATACCTACGAGCCTGTCTTCCTTGTCCACTACCGGAAGAGCCGTAAAGTCGTATTTGTCGAACATCTGCGCTACGACTTCCTTGTCGTCCGTCGTATAGACGCTTATGACGTTCTCTTCCATTATGTCCTGTATCTTATCCTCGTAGTCCGCAAGGAGCAGTTCTCTGACAGATACAGTTCCGATCAGCTTTTTCCGGTCGGTGACGTAACAGGTGTAAATAGTCTCCTTGTCCACGCCGGCCGCCCTGATGTTGGCAAAAGCGTCGCGGACGGTCATATCCTTGCGCAGCTCAATATACTCGATAGTCATTATCGAGCCGGCGGAATCCTCGGGATACTGGAGTATCTGGTTTATGTTCTTTCTTGTGGCGGAGTCTACATTGCGGAGTATCCTGCTGACCACGTTTGCAGGCATTTCCTCGATGATGTCGACGGTATCGTCGAGGAACATGTCGTCCAGCATGGTCTCGAGCTCTTTATCCGAGAAAGAACGAATAAGGAGCTCCTGCATGTCCGGATTCATTTCGATGAATGTATCCGCCGCGAGCTCCTTAGGTAAGATCCTGAACAGCAGCGGCAGTTCCTCCTGAGTTATCCTCTCCTCATCCAGCAGATCTTCCGCAGCTTCCGCGATATCCGCGGGGTTGAGGTTGGAAAGGAGTTCTCTCAGCTGTGCGTATCGTTTGGACTTAAGCAGCTCCGGTATCTGTTCGAAAAGCTGTTCCATTTCCATCTCGTCCATCTGATTACCTCCTCTCTTTCAGGCAGGGCGCCGCTTTCAGCGCTTTTTTTATTCTATCTGCATTACTTTACATACAGTTTCTATTGCTGTGTATATGAGACCGTCGCAGAAAGGTTTCTTTTCCTTTCCGGGCTCCTCTACGTTTTTTCGCAGCAAGACAGCGCAGTCTACGTCCCCTCCGTAGGCTGTGCTTATTATCTCCATAAACTCCGCGCGCTGTTCGTCCGTGCAGCCGAGCAGGCCCATGGCCATAAGGCTTCCGGTGATGGCTCCGCACATGGCGCCGACCTTCATTCCGCCGCCGAAGTTCTTCGCTACTTTAAAGGCGTCTTCGGCAGAAAGCCCCGCTTCCGGAGCAAATGTCATTAAAACAGTCTGCGTGCAGTTGTGATGAGGCTCTTCGATCGCCCTGTAAGCCCTTGCGCGCTCAAGATATTTTTCGTACATATCTGTCCCCTATTTTGTGAGGATATCCGCGATCTCGGCGGCTGTGGCGCCTTCGGGGATCGTGAATGTTCCGGCTTTGATCTTGGTCTCCTTGCCGGAGATGGCGGTCATGAAATCGTTCTTGGAAGTGACATAACCGGCCTGAACAAGAAGATCTCCGATCTTGCTCGCGGAAGATCCCTTGGGAACTTCGAACTTACCGGAAGGCTTTGGAGCGTCTGAAGCGGCAGGAGTTTCCGCCGGAGTCTCGGTGCCTTCCCCGCTGGGTTCCTCGCTGTCCTCGGGGCTGGTGTTTTCGGGATTCTCGTTGAGGTTTTCGTCGACAGTGGTCGGCGTCAGATCCACGTTGTCCAGATTGGCGTCGGCTGTCTGCACAGGATTGTTTCCGCCTTTTTCAGCGACGTAGTTAGGATAATCCATTATCGAATTGACGCGCCAGACGATCACGACCGCGGCAACGGCGATTATGAGCAGCGCTACAAAAATATCGTTATAGTCATAGATGAAATCTCTTATTTTCTTCATAGTTGTACCCCCTAATATACAAGATATTATATCACCATGAAAATCGTAAATCTACATATAGTTGTTTTAGATTGACAATTAATATTTCTGAAATCCCTGATATGTCCCCCTGCGTTTGAATTCCTGCTGGATGGCGTTCAGTACGGTATGTTTGTTGCGGGTCCATTCCGGCGCGATCAGAGCGTCCTGCGGAGCGTCGCCTGTCAGGCGGTGCACCGTGACCTCCCGCGGCGTGCGTTCGAGAATGTCGCAGACGATCCCGACATAATCGTCAAGAGAAAGCAGCTCAAAGGGCTGATCTTTATACATCTCCCCGAGCCTTGTGTTTTCCATGATATGAAGCATATGCAGCTTAAGGCCGAAAGGATTAAAGCTGTTAACGTATTCCGCGGACCGGAGCATGTCTTCCCTGCTTTCGCCGGGCAGCCCGAGTATCAGATGCGTGACGTACCTGATGCCGCGCCGTTCCAGTTCTGCTGCGGCCTTTTCATAAACCGCGTTTTCATAACACCTGTTTATGTAATCCGCGGTATTCTGATTGCTCGTCTGCAGCCCCAGCTCCACCCAGAGGAAAGTCTTTTCGTTATATTCGCTCAGAAGGTCAAGAACATCCTCCGGCAGACAGTCCGGCCGCGTAGCGACAGCAAGACCGACAATGGAAGGATCCTCAGGGCGGGTGACGCGAAGAGAGGCATCCCACAGGCTTCTCAGCCTTTCGACCGGGGCGTAGGTATTTGTGAAATTCTGAAAATACGCTATATACTTAGCTTCCGGCCATTTGCGGCGCGTCAGCTCTATCTCATGAGGGATATCCGACGCAAAACGCCCCGAACCGTCCTCAGCACAAAAAAGACAGCCGCCTGTGCCGCAGCGGCCGTCCCTGTTAGGGCAGGTAAAACCTCCGTCAAGCGAAAGCTTGACGATCCTGCACCCGAATTCCTTCTTTAGATAAGGACCTATCGCGTTATATCGAATGCTTCCGAAAGGTCCGACTGGTCTGCCTGTTCCCCTGCCTCGCAAAGCCTACTCCTGCTCATTGCCGTAGACCGCCGGCATATGGCGCTTGTGCTCGCTTCTGCTGTGGAAGCGGTCGATTATAGCCTTGTCGTGTTCAGTGGCCTCGCCGGTGGTGATGTATTTATCGATCGCGGCGTAGCTGACGCCCATTTCACCTTCGTCCGTCTGCCCCTCAAAGAGCCCCGCGGAAGGAGCCTTTTTCCTGATGCTTTCCGGCGCGTCGAGGAAGTCCAGAAATTCGTAGATCTCCGTTACGGTAAGGTCGCCTATGGGGTTGAAATCATACGCTCCGTCACCCCACTTGGTGAAATACCCCATATATGCCTCACTGCGGTTTCCCGTGCCGGCGACCAGGCGGTTTTCCGACTGCCCTATCGTATACAGTGTAAGCATCCTGAGGCGCGGCGCGATGTTGGCGATCGCCGGGTCGGTCGCGTCTGCGGCGTCAGCGATCTGCTTCAGAAATTCTTCTTTTACAGACGAAAGGTCGACCAAACGGGTATCGATGCCAAACTGCTCCGCGAGCGCATTGCCGTCTGCCTTGTCCTGGCCGTAATTGATTTTGGAGGTGCAGGGCATAATGATGCCGACGGTATCTTCGCAGGCCATCTTGCAGAGTATTCCGACCAGCGCGCTGTCCTTGCCGCCGGAATTCCCGAAGATAATGCCTTTGGAACCGCTCTCGGCAAGCTTGTTCCTGATGAATCCTATTCTGTTTTCAAGTTCTTTTTGATAGTCTCTCATTAAATTGTACCTCTCTGGACGAAATTATAGCACAAACTTATATTATTGTGGTATAATCTCTAAGGTTACGACCAAAACAGTATTTAATTACATTTCACAAATATTTTTGCGTTATGCAAGGAGGAAATTATGTCAATCAAAATTGGAATTAACGGCTTCGGCCGTATCGGACGCCTGGCCACTCGTGTTGCCATTCGCCGCGGGGATATGGATGTCGTAGCGATCAACGCTCCCGACAAGACCCCCGATCAGCTCGCTTACGTTTTCGCACATGACTCCGTCCACGGAAACTGGGAAGGCACCGTAGCATATGATGACAATCACCTCATCATCAACGGCAAGCCCATCCTTCTTCTCAACAGCCGTGAGCCGTCCGCTCTTGGCTGGGGCGAGCATGGTGTAGACTACGTAGTAGAGTGCACCGGCAAGTTCCTCACCGAGGAGAGTGTTCAGCCGCATCTGGAAGCCGGAGCCAAGTTCGTGCTTATGAGCGCTCCTGCAAAGGATAAGACCCCGATGTTCGTCTATGGCGTAAACCACAAGACCTTCGACCCGGCTCTCAAGACCGCATCCGCTGCTTCCTGCACCACCAACTGCCTGGCTCCCCTCGCAAAGGTCCTGCAGGACAAGTTCGGAATCGTTGAAGGACTTATGACCACCGTTCACGCTGCTACCGCAACACAGAGCATCGTTGACGAGTACTCCAAGAAGAACTGGCGTCTCGGCCGCGGCACTTACAACAACATCATCCCCTCCACCACCGGAGCCGCAAAGGCAGTAGGCAAGGTCATCCCCGAACTCAACGGAAAGCTGACCGGCATGTCCATGCGTATCCCCAGCCCGGACGGATCTATTGTTGACCTGACCGTAAGCCTCGCTAAGGAAACCACTTATGAAGAAGTCTGCGCAGCGATCAAGGAAGCATGCGAAGGCGAGCTCAAGGACGTAATGCGCTATGAGGAACTGCCCATCGTATCCCAGGATATCATCGGCGAGACCCACGCAAGCATTTTCGACGCCGAAGCCGGCATCGCTCTCAACGGCCACTTCATGAAGCTGCTCGCATGGTACGACAACGAATACGGTTTCACCTGCAACATGATGCGTCTCCTCGCTCACATCGCTGAGGTTCAGGCTTAATCAGACGCCTGAGGCGGAAGCCCAGTAAAGCATAAAAGAAAAAGCGATAAAGGGACCGAATGCTATTCGGTCCCTTTTAGTTTTGCGTTTAAGTATCAGAAGGATCGCTGAGACCAGGCCCGCGGAAAGGCTTGCGAGAATATAGCTGAACGCGAGACCGGCAGCGCCGGAAACGAGGCCTATAGCTGCCAGAAGCTTGGCGTCCCCTGCCCCGAAAGGCACAGGCCTTCCCGAGACAGCGAAGATAAGCGCCGCAGCCGCAAACACAACAAGCGGAACAGCCGCGGCTTTAATGTCCGGCCCGGTCGCGGCAGCCACCGCTGCCAGCGCTAAAACGCAGGCATTCGGGATGCGGTAATCGTTTATATCGTAGTAGCTTATTAGCGTCAGACAAATGTAAAAGTAAAAAGTCAAAGCCATAATACTTCAGAAGCAGTTATAACAACAGCTTGTGGCGAATGATCCAGTCTATCTCCTCAATATCTATGCTTCCGTCAGAAGACTCAAATGTGATTATCAGATTATCCTCAGGCCTGATGCCTATACTCCTGTAAGCCCTGAGTTTTATCTCCTGATGGGCATAGTATCTGTCGTTGCCTATAAACCCCATGTGTTCAATATAAAACAGTTTCCCATCCTTCCTTAATACAGTAAAATCCGGCGCGTATACCGACTCGCCGCAATGCACGACCTGCTCATATCGGAACGGAAGATCATATTCGTGCAGTTTCTCCGCCCACAAAGCTTCCCCCTTGGTCCGGACCAGTATACCGCTGCTGGTGCGCTTCGTCTTCATTTCCGGTCTGAATTGCAGCTGCTCAAAAGGTGCTCTTGCCCATTCATGCAAGTATTCGTTGGACAAGAAAGCTGCCGTATTTATCATATCGGGAGTCACAAGCGAGTGTTTTTGACAAATATGGTCGGAAATACTGTCAAAATCCGTATCGAGTAGCCTGTTCAGCGATGATCCTATAATATCGCGGTTTATCCTCAAGCGTTTGGATTCTTCGGAATACAATTCTTTCATCAGCAGTTCCCGGACAAGCCTCTCATCCCTGCAGACTTTTCGGTTCCTTTTGCCGTCAGCACCTTCAGTCACAATAAAATTAGTAGGCAAACCATTATTGACTGCTATCATAAGCTTTCCGTCATGAATGGTTGATAACTTTCTATTGACAATATCTTCTTGAATTTTTATTTTTGACATTATCGCTTCTAGCTCTATCTTTGCGGATATCATTTTCGTTCAACTGTTCCCTTCTGTAATGTCTAAAACGAGGGTTTTATTCGTTTTTGTCATTATGCTCTGACCCGCTTTTTAAGGCGGACAGGCACCGTGCCTGTAAACCCTTGAAATCACTGAGCTCTTTTCATACATAATATTAGTATTTATTCATGTTCGGGGTCAAAATGTCACTTTTGAAAGATTTATCATTTTAGTCATTGATACAAGGCTGTTTTCAATGACCAAATGCGATACTGTTTTAAAATAGTCATTCCGACCAAATTTGTATCATTTGTCTCATCGAATTGGTTGTAATTACATATATATAATCTCAACGGAACCTCAATATTAGTTTCAATAACCATTATTTACCATTATTATATACATCAAAAGCCCTTTCTGCAATCAAAAACTCTGTCGAATTATTAGAATCATATTCAACGGCTCAGTCTGTGTTTTTTTCTCCATCTGCGCTTCCGGAGCCTGTGCTAAGTAAAAGGAAAACACGCACCCTCAGCAGGATGCGTGTCCGAAAACGCTTGTTTAATAATGTACGCCTTGTCTACTTCAGCCCGTCGACGTGGACGTCCAGCTGGTTGAACGGGATCTCCAGGCCTTCGCGATCGAGGCGGTCCTGGATGATGGCCAGGATCTTTCTGCGGAGCTCCGCCTTTCTGCCCTGGTCGCACCAGAAGCGCAGCAGATAATTGATCGAAGAATCCGCGAATTCC
>JAFYFK010000105.1 GCA_017543805.1 Bacillota bacterium
AATCGAAAAACAAAAACTCAGACAATAAATGATTTGGAGGAATATCATGGATAATAAAGATTTACTCAAAAAAGAAGCACTTGAAGCAGCTGAGATAGCTGAAGACGATCTTGACGAAGTAGCCGGCGGATTCGTGCGCCAGGTAACTTCCTCTTATCAGACTACAGGCAATAGCGGCGGTTATCAGGGTGCCGGTCAGTATCAGAATGCCGGTCAGTACCAGAACGCAGGCCAGTATCAGAATGCGGGTCAGTACCAGGGTGCCGGTCAGTACCGTACTGTAGGCGGATTACAGAGTCAGGGAATACCTGAGTCTCCCCAGTATACTCAGAATAAAAAGTGATCTTTGCGCAGCTGCTCCGGCAGCGGGAAGGACCTGCAAATGAATGTCATAAATATTAAAAAGGCAGCATGCTTTGCTGCCTCATTTGTGTTAGCCGCAGCAATGCTTGCGGTTTTCACTGTTCCTGCGGCGGCCTCGGATATTGAGCTTCCGTCCTCATTCGACCTGAGAAATGTCGACACAGACGGAGACGGAGAAGCCGACGCATGCTATGTCACGCCTGTAAAGCTGCAGAATCCGTTCGGAACATGCTGGGGTTTCGCCGCAATAGCATCAGCCGAAACAAGCATACTGAGCTCCGGTCTGGCGGCGCAGGACGGTTATGCCGCTTACGCTGATCCGGAAAAAGGTTTAAAGGAACTTAACCTTTCGGAAAAACATCTTGTTTATTTTTTGAAGCAGCCTATAGAAGATCCGCGTGATCCTCAGTTCAGTGAAGGCTTCTACCCGTCGGAAGGCATGAGCGTTTCGGAAGCCATCAATCTGGGCGGACTTCCTTTCTATGCGACTTCGCTTTTTGCTTCAGGCACCGGTCCTGTCCTTGAAGATCTTTCCGAAGATCTCGAATACCACGGAAAAAATAAAAACATCCAGATAAAGTACGACAGAGATTATTGCTACAGCGCCGATGACGACTGGAGCCTGGACAGTGAAAACCGTTTTATACAGAGCTATGTTCTTAAAGGCTCTTATATGCCTTTGAATCCTTCCATTTATGAAGGTGAAGACAAATTCGCCGCCATCAGGGAGATAAACGAGCTTATTTATACCGGTCACGGCGTGCAGATCGGGTTCCACGCAGATCAGTCAAAGCCTGAAGACGAAAACAGCGGCCGTGATTATTTAAACGAAGAAAACTGGTGTCAATACACCTACGATTATCAGCCCCCCAACCATGCGGTCTGCATTATCGGATGGGACGACAATTATCCCAGAGAAAATTTCGCTCACAAAAACAGTTCCGGAGAAGACGTTCCCCTCCCGGAAGGAGACGGCGCATGGCTTGTCAAGAACAGCTGGGGCTCCAATGAAAACGAGTTTCCGAACCGCGCAGGTTTCGGACTTCTTCAGGGCCAGGACAGAGGCGTATATAACGAAGAGACCGGAAAATATGAGTACAACGCTGTTGATGGAGCTGTAAACACCGGTTACTTCTGGCTTTCTTATTATGACAATACCATCTCGATGGCGGAAGCGCTGGAATTCGATTCCGTCGCATCTGAAGCAGGATATTATGTTGCCGAGCACGATTATATGCCGGTAGCGAAAATATCTTCAGTGATTTCCGGACAGCCTGCTTCAATGGCCAATGTTTTCTGTCTCGGCGATGAGATCGACGCGGCGCGGCTTGAAATGGTGACTTGCGAAACAGTCTGGCCGGAAATGGACGTGCATATCGATGTCTATGTGCTTGATGAAGGCTGGGAGCTGCCTACGGACGGCAGGCTCGTATCACAGGCAGACGAACATCTCAGGTACGCCGGTTTTCATAAGATCTATCTCGATACTCCCGCGCTCATACTCAGAGATCAGTATTTTTCAATTGTTGTCACTGAGACCACTGAATCCGGTCTGTGGGCTTTTAACCTGCAGCTTACCGAAAACAAGAAATGCAACGATGAATTTGACATTGGCGGTTACGCTGTAGGAATCATAAATGAGCGTGAAAGCTTCCTGTATACCGAAGGCGAATGGGGAGATATGTCGGATGAGACCGCGGCTTTCCTTTATGAAATTATAGTTGGTGAGGATGTACCGTATTTTGATGCCGATAACTTCCCGATAAAGGCATACCTCGCGAATCCCGATGACGGGGAAGTTCCTGCGGAATCCGGAGACTATAAGGATCTTGACAAAAACGCTTATTATTATGACGAGATAAGCGACGCTATCGGCAATAATGTCGTTATGGGAACGTCTCCGGATACCTTCTCACCGAACGATGTCAACAGCAGGGCACAGGCGGTCACCTGGCTGTGGCGCTATGCCGGTATGCCCGGATCGAACCTGCAGTCTTCCCCGTTCAGGGATGTGCATATCGGGGACTATTATTACTACGCGGTCCTCTGGGCATACGAAAACGGAATAATAAAAGGTACTCTTGACGGCAGCTTTGCTCCGGCCTCGACCGTTACAAGGGCTCAGCTGGCAGCCATGCTGTACCGCTACGAGAAGCTTACCGGCGGCGGGTTTAACGGCATGTGGAACATTTATCTCAATTATTCCGATGTTGAAGACATTCCGGAATATGCCTACGAACCTTTCTGCTGGCTGACGATGAACAAGGTCGTTTGCGGAAATGGCGGAAAACTCCTTCCGCAGGATAAATGCAGCAGGGCGCAGACAGTAAGCATTTTACAGCGTTATTTTAAATGATCATCATATAACAGACGAGGAGAAAAGCTATGTCCGAACAGGAAGGAAAGAACATATTCAGGGAAAAGAGCCTTAAGAAAGTCTCAAGCCCCGAATCTCTTAACGATTATATCCGCGTCACCACACCGTCGGTTTGGATAGTGCTTGCGGCGCTCGTAGTGCTGCTGGCAGGTATGCTTGTCTGGAGCATATTCGGATCCGTGGCGGTGCACGCTGAGGACGGAACCGTTTCTGAAGTGCATCCCATCGTTTACGTCACTAACTAACGGAGACGGATATGGCAGAAAAAAAGATCAAACAGCCTGTTACTTCAGGCAGGGTCAAAGTGCCTGTCATTATGCAGATGGAGGCTCTCGAATGCGGGGCCGCCAGCCTTTGCATGGTCATGGCTTACTATGACAAATGGATACCGCTCGAACAGGTCCGCAAGGACTGCGGCGTATCCAGGGACGGCAGCAAGGCCAGCAATATCCTTAAGGCTGCCAGAAGTTACGGTTTCAGCGCAAAGGGGTACCGCTTTGAACCCGAACAGCTCCGCGAAAACGGCAGATTCCCCTGCATAATCCACTGGGAATTCAATCACTTTGTAGTATGCGACGGCTTCAAGGGCAACAAGGTCTATCTCAACGACCCCGCAAAGGGCAATTATACTGTCCCGATGGAGACGTTTGACGAGAGCTTTACCGGCATCTGCATCTTTATAGAGCCGGACGAGGGCTTTGAGCCGAGCGGCAAACCCAAGAGCGTTCTTGATTTCGCGAAGAAGCGACTGCGCGGCGCCGAAAGCGCTATTGCCTTCGTTATCGTCACTACTGTCATAACTTCGCTGACCGCGATCGTGACCTCCGGCTTCTCACGCGTCTTCCTCGACGAATTGCTGACCGGAAAAGAGCCGACCTGGTTCGTTCCGTTCTTAGCCGGCATGGGCCTCCTTATATTTATACAGCTTGCGGCTGCCTGGATACAGGCGATCTATTCGCTGCGCCTCAGCGGAAAGATGTCCGTAGTCGGCAACAGCACATACATGTGGAAGGTGCTGCGCTTGCCTATGGAGTTCTATTCCCAGCGGATGGCCGGCGACATACAGATGCGCAAGATGTCAAACGCTTCCATAGCTGAGGAGATCGTAAATACGGTCGCCCCGCTGGTCCTGAACGCAGGGATGATGATCTTCTACTTTGTGGTAATGATCCGCTATTCCCGTATCCTGACCATGGTAGGGCTTGCTTCAATGCTTGCCCAGCTGGCAGTGTCGAGGTTCATCTCCGCGAAGAGGGTAAACATAACGCGCGTAATGATGCGCGACAGCGGAAAGCTTGCAGCGGCCACGGTCTCCGGCATAGAGATGATAGAGACCATCAAGGCCAGCGGCGCCGAGAACGGTTACTTTGAGAAATGGTCCGGATACCAGGCTTCGGTAAATACACAGAACGTAAGGTTTATGAAGCTCAACCAGTATATCGGATCTATCCCCCTCGTCATTTCCATGGTGCTGAACAATATGGTCCTGATCCTCGGAATATGGCTCACCATGCGGGGAGAATTCACCACAGGTATGATAATGGCGTTCCAGGGCTTCCTGTCCTCGTTTATGATGCCTGCGCAGCAGCTCATAGCATCCGGCCAGATGATACAGGAGATGCGCACCAACATGGAGCGCATAGAGGACGTCATGGAATACCCCGATGACGAAGCTCTTAAGAACGACCATGACCTGGAAGAAGACGCCGAATACGACAAGCTGTCCGGAAGCCTCGTCATGAAGAACGTTACATTCGGATATTCAAGGCTTTCACCTCCGCTTATCGAAAACTTCAACCTGGAGCTGAAGCAGGGCCAGAGAGTTGCCTTTGTCGGAACCTCGGGCTGCGGAAAATCCACTCTTTCAAAACTGATCTCCGGGCTGTACCAGCCGTGGAGCGGGGAGATACTGTTCGACGGAAAGCCGATAGACCAGATCGACCGAAGCGTCTTTACGGGCTCCGTAGCGGTCGTCGACCAGGATATCATCCTCTTTGAGGACACTATAGCGAACAATATCAAGATGTGGGACAACTCCATCGAAGATTTTGAGATGATAATGGCTGCCCGCGACGCGCAGATCCACGAGGACAAAATGCAGCGCGACGGGGGTTATCAGTATAAGCTCACGGAAGGCGGCAAGGACTTCTCGGGCGGCCAGAGGCAGAGGCTCGAGATAGCCCGAGTCCTGGCGCAGGATCCGACCATGATAATCATGGACGAAGCCACAAGCGCGCTCGACGCCAAGACCGAATACGACGTGGTAAGGTCCATCAAGGACAGAGGCATATCCTGTGTGGTCATCGCGCACAGGCTCTCTACCATACGCGACTGCGACGAGATAATCGTCATGGACCGCGGAAAGGTAATAGAGAGGGGCACCCACGAAGAACTGATGGCACTGGACGGCGCCTATAAGACGCTTGTCACGTCAGAGTAAAGGAGGGATCTTATGGGCTGGTTTGACGAACAGATACGCTCAAGAAAAGAAGCCGACCAGGCGGTGTTTGAAGATTCCTTCCAGGAGATGGCCGGAGCCGTAATGGGGCAGCGCATGAGCAAAGCCCTTAACGACAACAGGCAGATCACCGCTGACGCAGTCGGGGAAATACTCAAGTTTTATCACGTAAAGCCTCAGGAAGTTCCCGAAAGCATAAAGGACATGAACGAGGTCCTTGAATTCCTGCTGCGCCCGTACGGCATAATGCGCCGCTCGGTCGATCTGGAAAAGGGCTGGTACAAGGACGCCATAGGCGCAATGCTCGGAACGCGCAGGGATGACGGAAGCGTAGTCGCGCTGGTCCCGCACGGGCTCAACGGCTACCGTTTCTACGACAGAGTCTCGGGAAAGATGGTGAAGCTCAACAGCAGCACGCAGGACCTCATCGAAAAAGAGGCGATAGCTTTCTATAAGCCTTTCCCGCTGACGAAGATGTCCATCAAGGACCTTGTCAAATATGTGATCCAGCAGGTGACACCGTCCGACATCGCGATGATGCTGATCGCGATGGCCGCCGTTACCGCTATCGGAATGCTTACGCCAAAGATCAACATGCTGCTCTTCGGGGATGTCCTTAATTCCGGAAGCCTGCAGGCACTGATCGGCATAACTGTATTTATGATATGCGTTTCAATAAGCACTTTGATGTTCCAGGCTGTGCAGGGACTCATCAATTCGCGTATCGGAACTAAGCTGAACCTGTCGGTGGAAGCCGCGACAATGATGCGCATACTTTCGCTTCCCGCGGATTTCTTTAAGGATTACAGCGCCGGCGAACTCAGCAACCGCTCACAGTATATAAACGGACTGTGCGACCAGATATTCAGCATGTTCCTCTCAACGGGACTTACCTCGCTCTTCTCGCTAATATACGTTGCCCAGATATTTATCTACGCTCCGGCGCTTGTTGCCCCGGCTCTGATAATAACGCTGCTGACGCTCGCAGTCACCACCGTTCAGGTATTATCGCAGATGGATATCAACAAGCAGCGCATGCTTATGGCGAGCAAGGAAAGCGGCATGAGCTACCAGCTGATATCCGGCATACAGAAGATACGCCTTTCCGGAGCGGAGCGCCGCGCTTTCGCGCGCTGGGGAAAACTCTACGCCAAGACCGCATCCCTGATGTACGATCCGCCCATGTTCCTTAAGGTCGCTCCGGTCATAACAATGGCCATCTCGCTTATCGGAACGCTTGTGATGTACGCTGCAGCGGTAAAGAGCGGCGTATCCATCGCGGAATACTACGCGTTCAATTCAGCCTACGGAATGGTGAACGCGGCGTTTATGTCTCTTTCGACCATAGCCGCCGGCGTTGCCCAGATCAAGCCTATACTTGAAATGGCAAAGCCCATACTTGAGGCCGAACCGGAAGTCGCGGAAGACAAGATAGTAATCACAAGGCTTTCCGGAGGAATTGAACTCAACAATGTCACGTTCAGGTATACCGACGACATGCCTCCTGTGCTCGACGATCTGTCCCTTAAGATCCGTCCGGGCCAGTACGTCGCGATAGTCGGAAAGACCGGATGCGGAAAATCAACGCTCATGCGCATAATGCTCGGCTTCGAGACTCCGCAGAAGGGCGCCGTGTATTATGACGGCCGCGATCTTAAGCGCATAGACCTTAAATCCCTGCGCCGCAGGATAGGCGCCGTAATGCAGAACGGAAAGATGTTCACCGGAGATATTTTTTCAAACATCATCATCTCCGCTCCATGGCTGACCCTCGATGACGCCTGGGAAGCCGCGGAGCTTGCAGGCATGGCTGAAGACATACGGAACATGCCTATGGGAATGCACACGCTTATTTCCGAAGGGCAGGGCGGCATTTCGGGCGGACAGAGGCAGAGGCTGCTCATTGCCCGCGCCATTGCTCCTAAGCCCAAAATACTCATGTTTGACGAAGCCACCAGCGCTCTCGACAATATAACCCAGAAACAGGTATCCGATGCTCTCGACAGGATGAAGTGCACAAGGCTGGTCATCGCTCACAGACTGTCCACGATACGCCAGTGCGACCGCATAATCGTCCTTGACAAGGGCCGGATCGTTGAGGACGGAAGCTACGAAGAGCTTATAAAACTCAACGGCAGCTTTGCAGCTCTCGTCGCCAGACAGCGCCTCGACGATACCGAATACGTTGGAAAGACTACCGCGTTCTGATTAGGGTGGAACATCCATGAAGACAGAAAGAGACGGCGCAAAAACCACGCTTTTCGCCAAAGGCCGTATTGACGCCAACGTCAGGGAAGCATGCGAATAGTCAATGTAAGCGACGAAATGTACGATCTTCTTGAAATGACGAGTTTTACAGGCATAACGGAAATCGAACGGGCTAAATAATTCACAGAAAATTCACTTTCTTTCCCTTGAAAAGTGACTGCCATGTTATACAGTTCTTCGTATAAAAGGGTGTAAACGAATTGAGTACAGGAGGTCTATATGAGCAGCGATCTGAAAAAAGAAATAAACGAAGCAAATGTTCTCTCCGATGAAGAAATGGAAGATGTCGGCGGAGGATACGACGGCGCTGTCATCAAGGCAGAGGACACTGTTTACAGAGGCGGTACTCCACTGATAAGCAATGCACTTCTTCAGGACGACGATGAGCCCTCATTCATTAAGACGCCCTTTAATGGCACGGCTGATTCGGGAGGATTCCTGAAAAGGCATTTCAAGTTCAGGAGAAAACTGACAATAAAGAAAAGCAGAAATCCCGGCGACTTTTTCAGCGGCGGCGGTGGCGGCGGAATGACCCAGGGATGACCAGGCAGTTATTTCAGCATTTTGCACGATCAGAAAGGATACCAGAATGACCATTAACAAAATTCAGGAAGGTGAAAAACTTACTATAGCTCTTCAGGGACGCCTTGACACGACGACAGCTCCGCAGCTGGAAGGAGAACTCAGATCTTCTGTAAACGGAATAAGCGAACTGGTCTTCGATCTTACAGATCTTGAATATGTTTCTTCAGCAGGGCTTCGCGTGCTTCTGTCCGCCCAGAAAGTCATGAACCGTCAGGGAAATATGACAGTGCGCAATGTCAGCAGCGAAGTTATGGACGTTTTTGAGCTCACAGGTTTTTCTGAGATATTGAATATAGAACAGTAACCGTGGATCGGAAGGGGGGTCCGTAATGGAAGAAAAGAAGAATGTAAGCGAGTTTGAACTTAAGGATGAGCAGCTTGACGCCGCAAGCGGAGGAACTGCCGCAGAGATCGCAGAGCTCAAGCAACTCCTTGGAGTAGATGATGACAAACTGTTTGACGCGCTTAAAAAAGTAGGTGTTGACGGTTATATGATGGGTGATTCCTACTGGTTCAAAAACATGTATTTTGACAACGAAGTTGAAGGCGGCCAGATCACTCACGAAGAACTCGTGAAAAGGATCAAACTTTATAAGATGACCCATCCGTTAGGAATTTTCTAAATTGACTGAATTGTCACGGATACGAAAAAAGACGCCGTCAGGCGTCTTTTTTACATATGGTGCCGGCGGCGGGGGTCGAACCCGCACTCTGTTGCCAGAACGGGATTTTGAGTCCCGCGCGTCTGCCAATTCCACCACGCCGGCAGGAGTTGATAATGTTTACCAAAAGATTTTAACAGGACGGAGAGAGAATTGCAAGAAAAACGACTGCGGAGAGTATCGCGAAATGCCCTAAATGCCCAAAAAATACTTGATTTCAGGGCATTCTGAAGTATAATATATTGTAATGCTTTTTAGGAGGATCATATAATGGATAATAACAGTATTTCGCTTATAATGATGGTGCTGCTCTTTGCGGTGTTTTACTTCGTTCTTATACGTCCGCAGAGACAGAAAGATAAGAAAATACAGGAGATGCGCAGATCGCTTAAGGTCGGCGACGAAATAATCACCATAGGCGGCATCTACGGAAAGATCGTCAGAGTCAAGGGAGACGACAGGCTCGTCATCCAGACCGGAAGCGACCGCGTAAAGCTCGAAATGGCAAGATGGTCCATCTCAAGTCTCGCAAACGAAGCTGAACCCGGCAAGGCCGAAAAGGCGGAAAAGGAAGAAGCTGAAGAATC
>JAFYFK010000106.1 GCA_017543805.1 Bacillota bacterium
ACCGTCTCGTAGCCGCCGCGGGACAAAACGGCTTCCACGCTGTCCTGAATGTCTTCCACGGCGACCTTGCCGTCCTTGATTTTGGGCAGGAAGTCCGCCGAGACCTTCAGCGCCAGAAAATCGATCACGCTGTCGTTATACTCGGTGTTCGTTGTCTCGAAGGCCTTCTTGATCGCTTCGGCGATCTTGCTGATATCAAACTCGACGATCTTGCCGTCACGTTTGCTTACCTGATACATTTCTCTCTTTCTCCTTTCAAATACCCCTTACATGGGTCGGGACGAACGCGCATGCTTCTTCCGCAAAGGAACGCATCTCATCCTCACCGAAAGCGTCCAGTCCGGACGCGCTCAGAATCTCGCCGGAGGAACGGTACTGCTGCAGATACCAGGCCGCGGAACCCTCGATCCAGCGGGCGGCGTCCATCAGGCTCTCTCTTGTGTGCAGGCCTCGGACGACCGTCGTGCGGAATTCATAGTCGACTTTACCCTCGGCCAGCAGAGCCCGCGAGCGATCGATGGCCTTCAGATCCAGCGCCCGGAGACCGACAGTCTCGGCATATCTCGCCGGGGCGTTCTTGATATCCATGGCCACATAATCCACAAGGCCCTCGTCAATGACGGCGGCGAGCCGATCGGGGAAACTGCCGTTGGTGTCGAGCTTGACAAGATAACCCAGCTCCCGGACCTTCCGCAGCAAGTCAGGCAGATCGGCGTGGAGCATCGGCTCCCCTCCGGTGACGGCAACCCCGTCAAGCACCCCCTGACGCTTCCGCAGGAAGCTGAGCAGCTCCTCCTCTGCGATCGGCTGCCCGAAGCGCTCCGGCAGAACCAGGGACGCGTTCTGGCAGAAGGGGCAGCGGAAGTTGCAGCCCACCGTGAAAACGGTGCAGGCCACCTTCCCGGGATAGTCGAGCAGGGTCAGTTTTTGCAGACCGGCAATGCGCATGCTTGTCCTCCAGCTTTTATTTCGTGAGCTATGATAGCGCCAGATATCGTGATTGTCAAGAGCTAAAAACACAAAATATTGAATCTTAATCGACCTGTAACCGCTTTGACCCCAAAATCTTGTGTTATTTCAATTTTTGTAGCTTTCTGTCGCAGAGCGTTAACCGGTGTGGAAAAACGTAAGAAAACGTCATAGGAATCTTAAATCTTCTAAAGATTCTTGCCGTAGAAGCGCCGACATGGTAAACTGTTATTGAATGATATGGACACAAGATCTTGTGGCTAAGACACGTGGAGGATACAATGAACGGCAGCATAGACTCGATCGGAAACGCCAAACAGATCCTGCATGAAGTAGGGAAAGTCATCGTCGGCAAGAACGAGACGATGATCAAGGTCCTGCTGGCCATCGTGGCCGGCGGGCACATCCTGATGGAGGATATCCCGGGCGTCGGCAAGACGACGCTCGCGGTCTCACTCTCCCGCGCGCTGGGGCTGGATTATAACCGCGTCCAGTTTACGCCGGACGTGCTGCCCTCCGATATCACAGGCTATTCGATCTATGACAAAAATACCGGCGAGATGCGCTACTGAACAGCACCCCATTTGTTAGACAGTATGGTATACTGCTAACAAGAGGGGTGTTGTTTTATGCCAAAAGGGAAAGTAAACAAGAGGTACACAGGCGAA
>JAFYFK010000107.1 GCA_017543805.1 Bacillota bacterium
GAGACGTTCGCACTATAGCCATGTATTTCGGAGGAGGAGGCCATGTGATGGCTTCCGGCTGCACGCTTGAGGGCAGCGCCGAGGAGGCCGTATCCAAGCTTAAAGAAGCGATGGCGGCTATGCTTAAAATACAACATGCAAGGAATTTTGATCATAAATAAGCCGAAGGGCTATACTTCCTTCGACTGCGTGGCGATTGCACGCAGGCAGAGCGGAGAAAAGCGCTGCGGGCATACCGGCACTCTGGATCCTGACGCTGTCGGGGTCCTTCCGATCTGTATAGGCAGCGCGACAAGGTTTATCGAATACATGGACGGCGCGCCAAAGCAGTACCGCTGCGTATGCCGGCTCGGCGTCGTGACGGATACTTACGATCTGAGCGGGGAAACGGTCGGCGGCGTAAGGATGACCGTTCCTGAAGGGCCTGAACTGGAAAAGCTGTGGCCATCAGAAACTGAACTGAAAAGCGAACTGTCGAAATTCACGGGGGAGATACAGCAGTATCCTCCCGTTTACAGCGCGGTAAAAGTCAACGGAAAGCGCCTGTATCAGTATGCCAGGGAAGGTTCTCTGAATGTTGCTGTAAAACCCCGCACGGTAACTGTCTACAGCATTGCGCTGCTGGATTATGACCGCCGAGCCGGGGAGTTTACGGCGGATATCACATGTTCCCGCGGGACATATGTAAGAAGCATTTGCCACGATCTGGGGCAGGCTCTCGGTACAGGCGCGGCTATGGCTGATCTTTTACGCTTATCCGCCGCGGGCTTTGATATTTCCGAAGCGCTCGATATTGAAGAACTGAAGGAGATGAGCCGTGAGGATCTCGAAAAGCGCCTTTATCCTCCCGAAAGGGCTGTCAGTTCTCTGGAAAGCGTGGAGACTGACGGACGCGGAGAGCTGCTGTTTATGAACGGAAATCCGGCTTTTTCGGCTCATATAAAACCGATGCTGAGGGCTGAGTTCCGCGAAGGCGACGATATAGCCGTTTTTTGCGGCGGAAGGTTTCTCGGGACCGGCAAAATGAAAAAAGACGCTGCGGGGCTCAAACTTGTCCCGAACAAGGTGTTCAAATGAAAGTATTCATGTATCTGGACGACATTCCGGATTTCAACATAGGAAATACAGCCGTTGCGCTCGGCAATTTTGACGGTGTTCACAAAGGGCACACGGAACTGATACAGAACTGTGTCAGAATAGCAAAGGAACAGGGGCTTACTCCTGTGGTCTTTACGTTTCTCAACCATCCGAATAATGTGATGGCAGGGAAGACTGTCGTAAAGAACATTATGACTGTCCAGGAAAAGACTGAAGCCATAGAGGCTCTGGGCATCGAAATAATGGTCAATACGATCTTTAACGAGAGCATAATGAAGAGCATGCCGGAGGATTTCGTAAAGACCATACTGGTAGATACACTGCACTGCAAAGAAGCGGTCTGCGGGTTCAACTACAGCTTCGGCTACAAGGCTCTCGGACATCCCGAAGATCTCTGGGAATACGGGCAGAAATACGGGTTTGAAGTAAACGTAGTCGACGATGTGCGCGTAAACGGAGTCACTGTGTCGAGCACGCTGATACGGAAACTGATCTCCGAAGGCCGTCTTGACGAATATCCGGAATATACCGGCAGGCTGTACAGCATAGAAGGAAAGGTCCTCTACGGGCAGCAGCTCGGCAGGACTATAGGATTTCCGACTGTAAACCTGTCTCTGTCTGAGGATGGCGCTCTGCCCAGGAACGGAGTTTACATAACCAGAACTTATATAAACAACGAAGTATTCAATTCCATTACCAACGTCGGCAACAAACCCAGCGTCGGGAAATTCGGGAAAAACGCGGAGACCCACATTTTTGATTTCGACCGCGACGTCTACGGGAAAAACATCAAAGTCGAGTTTTTAAAAATGTTGCGCGAGGAGATCAAGTTCCCATCGATCGAAGTTCTCTCGGCCGAGATACAGAGGAACTGCATACAGGCAAGAGAATATTTTAAGCATAAGGATTAGTTTTTGAGAATAAAAACAGGTCCTCCTCGGGCACGCTCCCGCTCGACAGGGGACCCGCCTAACGGTTCTAAGCTCCGTCTTCGCCTTAGGCTCGCCGGTCGCTAAGAACCGAGTTCCCTGACGGCCCTTGGAAGACCTGTTTTTATTCTGTAATTTGGAATTAGAGAAAGGAAAACTGAAAATGAAATACGCAAACGGATTTACTATCAACGCTACTGGAGCTGAGTGCTTTATTACTTTCCTCGCAAACAGGCCGCAGGGTCAGACCAAGACAACAGAAGAGGTCGAGACCGTGATCATGAGCGAAGCCTGCGCACGCCAGCTGGTAGCAGCGCTTGTCAACGTATACGCCCAGGTAGACAAGGACAGGGCGGCAAAGAAAGCAAACGTTCAGGCGAGTGAGAGCCATAAATTATCATAAAATCGATAAATATAAATTTAATATAACTTTATATAAAAAAGACCGTCGATCAAAAAGGCGGTCTTTTGTTGTATTTACTATAAAATTCTGTGTCAGGACGTCACGTAAAAAATGTGATAATCATTGATATAAAACTTAAAACGAGTAAAATAATATTGGTTTAAAATAACATTTTTACTTTACTTCTGCAGTTTTTCTGAAGAAGGGTAAATGTATTTTAATAGAAATATGAATAGACAGAATTTGCTAAAACCAAATAACCACTTATGGAAATTGCGTAAAACAGCAAAAGGCGGGTTTTTCTGCTCTTTCACCGGTAAATTCTCTTCTCAGACCGGCGCGTCCATTTCCTTTGCGCTTCTTCTGTTTCTTGTCTGCGCCGTCGTCGGCAGCGTCGTTCTTGTTTCCGGAACATCCGCGGCCGGCCGCCTGAGCAAGATCGCCGAATACGATCAGAGATATTACGTCGTAACGAGCACAGCGCAGCTGCTTGCGGACAAACTGGATAATTATACTGTTACAGTTGTTCAGAAGTCTGAAGAGACTATAGAAAAGACAGCTGTATATACTTATGATTCTGAAGGCGTTGTGACCAGCAGGACGATGACAGTATCTTCTGATACAGTTGCTTATTCATCTGACATAAACGGTTCTGACGGCAAAGCTTCGGCATCGCTGGGGCAGAGCATTCTAAGGGATGCCGCTCTTTACCTGATCTTTGACCCGGACGTCACCTATAATTTTGCTTCACAGGCCGCGTATGAATCCAATTATCCGGCTCTTTCCGCTGATAAACAGATAACTCTAAACATTACTCATACGGCTCCATCCGGCATCTCGGCTGACGCTCTTGCCGTGGATGCCGTGATGACGATACACCCGGGCGGAGACATAAATATCAAACTGTCGAACGCTTCCGGATCCGCCAACGAAAAGTATGAACTGACGATGTCACTCAAGCCTGACATCAAACGTGATTTTTCAAACGATTCGACTGTAACAAGACCGGATGACGATTCTGAAACAACGGTGAATACCTCAACTAAAACGACTGTCATCAAATGGACTGTAAAGGACATTTATTAAAGATGATCAACAGGATTAAAGAAAAACTACATAACAACAAAGGCGAGAGCATCGCGGAAGTGCTGGTGTCACTGCTGATCTCGTCTCTGGCTCTTGTAATGCTCGCGTCGATGATAAACTCTTCTTCGCGCATTATCCAGTCGAGCAAAGTGAATATGGAGAATTATTATTCCGCAAACAATGTGCTGGAAGCACGTACGGGCACAGAGACCGTCAGCGGAACTTTAAGCATTAAAAACGGAAGCAAGGCAGTCCATCTCAGATATGGCGAGGGCACTGTTTCGGTCAATTACTACAAGAACGACAAGGCTCCGTCAGGCAAACAGGTGGTTTCATTCAAGTAAGGCATTCAGATAAACGATGAATTATAAGCTGGTCAGAAAACTGAAAAACGATAATAAAGGTTTCTCGATTGCGGAAATGCTTATTGCTGTGCTTATCGTTCTTATGGTCAGCGGCGTCATCGCGGCAGGGATGCCTGTCGCCGCCAACGCGTACAGAAAGGTCACGGACAGCGCAAACGCTCAGCTGCTTCTGTCAACTACAGTGTCAGAGCTGCGCGAAGAGCTTGGGGAAGCGTCTGACGTGACCCATACAGCTTCGACCAGGGTGATCAATTACACGAGCACTGTCGGCGGGGCTTCAAAAATTGAATTTAAGGATGACGGAGTCTATATTACTGCCGAAAACGTCAATTCCGGAAGCGAGCGCCTGCTCGTTTCGGGAAAAGCATCCGCCGGTATGGTATTTAAGGTGACCAAGGTGGAATACAGCAGCGGTGTATTGACGCTGACAGGCGTCAAAGTGACCCGCATCGGAAAAGACGATGAATTAGCCTCTCTTAAAGACGGTTTAACAATAAGAGTTATAGGTGGTAAATAGCCATGCTGCGCAGAATACATAAAAACCAACAGGGATTTTCACTTGCGGAGATGCTGCTTGTAGTCGCGATAATCATTATCCTCGCGGGTCTTGTTTTTATAGCGCTTCCGAAATATCAGCGAAGTATGGAGCAGCTCGAGTACGACGGGATAGCAAAAGAACTGTTCCTCACTGCGCAGAACCATCTCAGCATGGCCGAGGGGCAGGAATATTTCGGTATGAGCACGACTGTCGATCCTTCGACAGGACGATGTGATTTCGGTTATCCGGAAGACGCAGGTAAGGGCATTTATTATTTTGTCGTCGGTGATGGAGTCGGAAATACCAATAATACTCTGCTGAACGGCAACAACGCTCTGGCTCTGATGCTGCCGGATTTCTCGATCGACGATACTGTCCGCATGGGCGGCAGCTATATTATCCGTTACCAGAAGACTCCCGCGCAGGTGCTGGATGTCTTTTATTCTGATAAGAACGATACACGTTTCGGTTTTGACTTCACCTCGACCGCATATTCAAATATATATCCCGGTCTTGCCGGCGACGCCAAAAAAGAAGACAGAAAGTCTTACGGGACAGGGAAAAAGGTCCTCGGGTACTACGGCGGGGTCGATGCGCTGACACTCCTTGCGGCCGAAGAACTTGATGCTCCGGTCCTGAACGTGTTTAACTCCATAGACAAGGACATTCTGCGCGTTAAAGTAACGATTCCCGTATATACTGAGCCTACCGGCGTCCGCCTCATCGTTACCGGCGTGACGAGCAGACACAGCAGAGTCGTTTCTTTGAATCCGGGTACTGTCACTCCTTTGGAAAACAGTTATGAAAGAGTGCTCGACGATATAACATCGGACAGCAGTCACTTTAAGAAAATGTTCTGCAGCGGAAACGATTCGACGTATCCCGGCTGCGATATTGCCGCGGGTCAGTACGACCTGATCGGACCCAATTATGATCTGATACCCGGGGAGGACATCATCATCCGCGCCGAGGTCTACCGCGGCGCATTGGTATCGTTCAGCAACGAGATGAGGACAAACAGCCTCTTCGCATCTTACGATGAAAGCAATAAAACAGTCGAGATATCCAGCATGCGCCACCTGGCGAACCTCGGAAACAACATCTCGAGCTTTACCCTCGCGCGCAGCAGGGCAGCATCTAATGTTGATGTAAACAAGGCAGTTCAGACAAGCGACCTCAGCTGGACTGAGTTTGCGCAGTCTTTAAATAAACCATCAGGCACGCTTACTGTATTTGACTCGGGCAACACGGCAGCTGCCGGCGGTGTTTTCATTCCGATCTATCCGAACGGCATCCTTGACTATGACGGCCAGGGGCACAGCATAAAAGGATTGAATATCTCCGCGAGCGGAGATGCCGGACTGTTTTCTGACGTCGAGGGCGGAAGGTTTGAAAATCTGAAGCTTGAAGATTTCACTGTCAGCGGAACGACGAGCGCCGGAGCGCTTGCGGGAACCTCTTCATCTTCCGTGTTCAGCAATATCCTTGTTACAGGGAAAAACAGTACAGTCAGCGCGTCGACAGGACCTGCGGGCGGTCTGGCAGGATCGGTCACCGGCGGAACAGTCAGCAAATGTGCTTCGGCGGTACGTGTCAGCGGCGGATCGGCCGCGGGCGGACTTATTGGAACAACCTCAAATACGGCTGTTTCAGGCAGCTATTCCGGCGGCCATACGACGAACGGGGCTTACAGCACTGTTGACTTTGATGTTACGGGAACAGTTGCCGGAGGCCTTATCGGCAGCTACGAGGGAGGAAATATTTCCTACAGTTATTCCACCTGCTCCGTGAGCGGAAATACGGCAGGCGGTTTAGCTGGCGTTCTGACTTGCAAGTCCGTCACGAACTGCTATGCGACAGGCCTGGTAAACGGTACAAGCGTGAAGGGCGCCTTCGCGGGTAGCTTAGACGGCAATGTGTCCGGCTGCAGCTATTACAGCATAATCAATGAGATCCCGCAGGAAGGGAAGGCTTATACATATCTTCCGGCATTCCAGGAGGGTGATAAGACTACCGGCGTTAAGGCATTTGATACGACCGCGGCTTCCTACAGCAGCTTTGTCGGCTCATCCTGGGATACTGCGTCTGCTTACGATGACACGCTCGGAATGTGTTATCAGGGTAAATATAACCTGAAGACA
>JAFYFK010000007.1 GCA_017543805.1 Bacillota bacterium
GAAGCGATTTCGACATGCACGCCGTTTTCGTCGTCGAGGGTCGGCTCGAAGTAGTGCTGGCCACCTTCCGATCTCAGTGTGACGTCGGTCTCGCCGTCAAAATACCAGGCCATTTTCCCGTTGATGAGGAAATAGACCCACTGCAGCTGCACGGGGTCATCATGGTCGGCGAATCTGAAAGTTATCGTCCGTTTCCCGGTCTCGTCGGGTTCGGAGAGAGACAGAGGTTCCGCTATGCTTCTGTCGAAAATCGGTCCGCCGGCTTCTTCGTCATAGGTGGTTTCCAAAAAGCCTATGTCGTAGGACCCCAGAGTCGACGGGAGGTTAAAGCCGGAGAATTCGATAGTGACGGTATCGCAGATATATTCTTCGGATTCCGTGTACTCCGTTATAAAGAATGTTGTAACATACGGCTGTATCAGAGAGTCGAGATTTGAAACATGGTGGATCGGTATGCTCTTGATGAGGTTGTTGCCGTCGTACCAGACCTGCAGGGCAATGTCGCCGTCAAGTGTCGGCTCTCTGTCCGGTATGGAGATCGTCGCGGTGTATATATAGAGCGTTCCGTCTCCGTCGCCGTAGACAAATTCGGTAAAGGGCGAAATGATCTCCACACTGTAGGGCGTTTCGGTATCTGCCGCGTAAGTGGTGAACCACAGCTTGTCAGGATCAAGGTCTTTGTCACCGAAGAATCTTATCTCATGGGTGCTTGTCTCTCCCGTTGCAGGGACGTAGAACTCAGCTGGCGCAAGCCAGTCCTCGGCTTCCGACGGGAACAGCTTGGCGGCAGTGCCCATAAACTGGTACTTGGCCCGTCCGTGCATATAGGCTTCGTAGTCATCCTCGGCAAGCTGGTCCAGGATGCTCTCATATGAGCCGCTGACGGCGTAATTTGTTACGGCTTTAGCGCCGGCACCGGTTATCGTGACCGCCGTAAGGCCGGAATTTTCGCCGGAGTAATCCTCTGTTGCCCCGACGCCGTCTAAGGGGTCCTGGGCAAACACCTGCGCCGGTATCCCGGACATCACGAGAATAAGAGCCAGCATTACACTTATAATGCGCTTTTTCATTTCGGTCCTCCTATTTCTTAAAGAAGAATCTGTATCTTAAACTGAGCGTTATTATCTTATTCGGTTAATACAATAACCCAGAATACTATAACATTTTCGGACCTCAAGTTCAATTGATTTGGCCGCTGTAAGGCCTGTTTGCAGATAATCTGTTATGCGCTTATTATCACCTTTGTATTGTCTGCTGTTTCGTGATAAAATCTAGTATTATTTATAAGAGGAAAAGAATGAACAACACACTGATAGCAGTAGACAAAAGCGGTTCATACCGCGTTTATGTAACCATAAGCACCGAGCTTGCGGAGCAGGCGCGCGCGATACACGGCGCTGAGCCTGTAGCGGCAGCGGCGCTCGGAAGGACGGTCACCGCGGCCGGGATCATGGGGCTCATGCTCCAGGCCGACGGCGACAAGCTTACCGTAAAGATAGGCTGCGACGGCCCTGTCAGGGAGATCCTCGCAACGGCTTACCCGAACGGGGCCGTAAAGGGGTATATCGCGGATCCGGCAGTGGATCTGCCCCTGAGGGAGAGCGACGGAAAACTGGACGTCGGCCGCGCCGTAGGAAGCGGAACGCTCACGGTCATAAAGGACCTCGGGCTCAAGGAGCCCTACGTCGGACGCGTGGACCTTGTCAGCGGCGAGATTGCCGAGGATTTTACGAATTACTTTTATATCTCCGAGCAGCAGCCTTCGTCAGTTGCGCTGGGCGTGCTCATATCGCCGGACAGGACGGTGGCGGCAGCCGGGGGATTCATACTCCAGGTCCTGCCGGACGCTCTCGACGAATGCCTGGACCGTCTGGAAATGCAGCTGAGGCATCTTCCGCCGATAACTGAGCTTATCAGCCAGGCGTCGGACGTGCGCGAACTGATGGATCTTATCTTCCTCGGAATGCCGGATCTGTACAGCCCGGAGGTGCTCGAGGAGCGCAATATCTTCTGGCAGTGCGACTGCAGCAGGGAGCGCATGGAAAAGGCGCTGATATCCATAGGCCGCAAGGATCTGCGCCAGCTCATAGAGGAAGACCACGGCGCGGAGCTGACCTGCCAGTTCTGCCGCAGACAGTATAATTTCAGCGAGGAAGAGCTGAAAAAGCTCTTCGAGGAGGCCAGCCATGAATAAGATACGCCTCGCAGTGCTTTTCGGCGGAAAGTCCACGGAACACGAGGTCTCGCTCGTGTCCGGAAGCGCCGTCATCAACGCCGCGGATAAAGATAAATACGACATAGTGCAGATCGGTATCACAAAAGCCGGCGAGTGGAAGCTTTACAGGGGACCTGTTGAAGACATAAAGACAGGCGCATGGGAAGCCTCCGCGGAATCTATCGACCCATGGAAGCTCCCGGAGCTCTGCGATTTTGTCCTTCCCATACTTCACGGAAAGAACGGCGAGGACGGGACGGTGCAGGGACTTCTGGAACTTCTGGGACTTCCTTACGGCGGGTGCGGAGTGCTCGGCTCCGCCACGGCTATGGACAAGACTGTCGCCAAGAAGATATTCGAAAGCTGCGGCCTCAAGCAGACTCCGTACATCGATTTTACCGTTGCCGAGATAGGTCCGGAAATAATTGACCGCATCAACAGGGAACTTGAGTATCCGCTCTTTGTAAAGCCGGTCAACCTCGGGTCATCCGTAGGCATAACCAAGGTCACAAAACCGGAGGACCTTGCGCCCGCGATAGAGTACGCTTCAAAGTTCGATTCACGTTTCTGCGTGGAACACGCCGTGAACAAGGCAAGAGAGCTCGAGATCTCGGTCATGGGCAATTACGACCTCTTCCTCGGAAAGGTCGGGGAGATAGTCCCTAAGCAGAGCTTCTACACCTACGACGCAAAGTACAACGACGCGTCCAGCGAGCTGCACATACCCGCGCCGATAACAGAAGAAGAGGAGCAGACTCTTAGAGAGATGGCGGCTGTTGCCTACAAGGCGCTCGGCTGCCAGGGATTCGCCCGCTGCGACTTCCTGATGGACGGCGACACTCACGATATATATATAAATGAAATAAACACGATACCCGGATTCACGGAGATAAGCATGTTCCCGAAGCTTTGCATAGCGGCCGGCATGACTTATCCGCAGGTCATTGACAGGATAGTGGAGCTTGGATATGAAAGACATAATGCTGAAAATAACCGGTAGGACGGTCACTCAGAACAACGGAAAGGAAGAGCAGGAAGACGTTATCGAATTCCTCACCGAGGGCAAATTTTACGGCCGCGGCGGAGATTCCGCGCTCATAAGCTACCCCGAGAGCGAACTTTCCGGACTTGAGGGCTGGACTACCTACCTCGCCATAACCGGCGGCAAGGTCAAGATGAAGCGCAGCAACGGAAACGGCTCGCCCGAGACCATAATGGAATTCGAGAAGGGCAAGCGCTATGAGGGACAGTACGAGACGCCCTTCGGGCCTATAGGCATGGAGATACTGACCAACAGCGTCTCCCCGCTTGACATGGAACCCGGCGGCCGCGGGAGGCTTTCGATAGACTACAGCGTTTCGCTGCACGGGCTTATGGAGTCCCGCAACAAACTGGATATAGAAATAGTAAGGAGCAATTAGGGGGATACGATGGCTGATCCGAGAAACAACAGGAAAAAGAGAGCCGCGCGCGTTCTTGCCATAGTGCTGTCCGTGTGCATGGTGCTCATGCTGATGAGCTATATCTTCATGATCTTCTCTTACGGCACGGAGACCGCTTTTGTGACGGTAGCCTACGCTGAGGATCTGGACGACAGCAAAACAGCCAGCGACCGTTACAAGTTCCTGCATGACGTTCTGGAATTCGTGCACGAGAACTACGCGGACAAGCTGAGCTACGACGACCTGGTCAACGCCGCGTATAAAGGCGTTTTCGATTCGCTCGACGATTTCAGCGAATATTACATCGACAGCGCCGGCGCCGACGCTACAGCCAACGCGCTTGCGAGCGAATACGAAGGCGTTGGCATCACCATAATTACCGACACCCGCGGCGGCCGCATCATTTCCGTCAACCCGGAAGGGCCCGCCTGCGAAGCCGGAATAAAGCCTCAGGGTGTCATCACCGCGGTCGACGGCACCGGAGTTGCCGGGAAGAACACCGAAGATATCGCTTCCATGATGCGCGGAACGGCCGGAACAACCGTTACGATTACGATAGATTATGACGGCAGCTCCAGAAACTACACGCTTACCCGCAGAAAGCTGGCCCTGATCAGCGTCTTCAGCGAAATGATGGACGGAAATGTCGGGTACATACGCATCTCCGATATAGCACAGAAAACGCCGGAGGAATTTGCCGATGCCCGCGTCAAACTGCTTGCGGAAGGGGCAAAGGGCCTGATCCTCGACCTTCGCGACAACGGCGGCGGCTACATGGCGCAGGCCGAAAAGATCGCCGAGATGCTCCTGGACGAAGGAATCATTACCCGCTACATACAGCAGGGGAAGGAGACCTACAGCAACGAAGCCTTCCCGGACAATACAAAGAAAGTCCCAATCGTCGTACTTACAAACGAATATACCGCGTCCGCGGCTGAGATGCTGACTGCAGCCCTGCACGACAACGGAGCTGCGCAGACCGTCGGTACGACCACTTACGGCAAAGGTGTGGGCCAGAGCGTCTTTACGCTTAAGAACGGCGACAGCCTTAAACTTACGATGTTCCATTTCGTTACGCCCAAGGGCGTCGATTTCGACGGCAAGGGTCTCAAACCTGATTATCTTGTCTACAACAGCGGCACGCTTACCGCTGAAGGCCGCGAATACGCCGCGAAAAATGTCATTTCGCTTGCGCTCGACCAGAAATATTTTGCCGGCCAGACCGGCCTCAACGTGCTGGCCGCCC
>JAFYFK010000108.1 GCA_017543805.1 Bacillota bacterium
ACGGTGCGGCGCGCTCCGCTGCCGTACAGCGCAAGGCTGCAGGGACCGTCGAGCGGAAACGCCCCGTCGCGCTTCAGCAGGACTGCGCATTCGGCGCCGAAACGCCTTAATATCTCGCTGTGTTCTTTTTCGTAATCGTTCATGCTGGCTGCTCCTTTTACTGATAGTTTAGCAAATCAAACTCCCGGTGCATAATAAAAGATTTTCTAATGCGCTGTTTAAGGGTATAATGTCTGTAAAGAAAACTCTGTTTACGACCGGAGGGATTTAGATCATGAAACAATTTAGAACTTTGCTTCTGTCTCTGATATTTGCGCTGTCAGCAGCAAGCTTTGCTTTTGCCGACGTTGCGGTCGCGGATCCGATAGAAAGAGCTACCGGCGGCGCGCTCAATTCCGTAAGCGCCATCATTGCCGTTGCGATCGCCGGCGTTCTGGCGTTCGTTTATTCGAAGAGGAAAAAGTAGATGAAAAACCTGAGATCCTTTGCGCTGGCGCTCCTGCTCGTCCTGCCGGCCGTATCCTTTGCGTTTGCCGACGCGGCAATGCCTCCGGAACCCGAAAAGGGCGGCGCCGGCCTTATAATCGGGGCCATAGCCGCGGCCGTCGCGGTTATCCTGGCAGTCATAAGGAGATTTAAAAAGAAATAATATGATCGATCGGAAAATAAGGTCTGGGCACCTTTGTTTTGAGGTGCTCAGATTTTTTGTGCGACTTCTGCCGATATGTGTCAGCAGTTTTGAATTTCAGTGCCATCTGATAGCCAGGCCGCTGTCCAGGTCGACAAGATTGTTGTAGACGCAGCGCAGCTTTTGGCCGATCTCCTGATCCGTGTGCATGTGGCCGAAGTACCATTTCTTAAAGTCCGGGCTTTCCGAAAGCCTGTCGTACCAGCTCTGCAGGACCGCCGGCAGAACGTAGTCGCCGTCGAGCTTTTTAAAGCGCGGTATGCTGTTGCGGGCTTCCAGGGGCGCTTCGTGGGAGATGACATAATCGATGCGGCCGATGTTCGACAGCAGTTTTTCCTCCGCCATGCGCAGCTCTTCCGCCGTCGGTTCTTCTCCCGGCCAGAAATCCACGCCTTCCTCGCCCTCGTAATTATTCTCGACCGTACGGGCGCCGCCCATCGTGAACACATTCCTGCCGCCGATGTCGAATATCTCGCCCCGCATCAGGTGGTAAACGCGGTCAGCCAGCCTGTGCGCCCGGCCGCCGTTCCATTCGCATACCGGAAGGCTGTTAAGGATGACGTGGTTGTCGTGGTTTCCGTCGATAAAGCAGACCGTGCCCGGGAACAGGCGCTGCAGCGTAAGCAGCTTTAAGGGGTATTCGTGATCGCGGATGTAGCCGGTGTCCCCTGCAATTATGACCGTGTCCTCCGGCGCGGCAAGCCCCTTTTCCGCAATATCAAAAAACATGCGCATCGAGCCGTGTTTGTCGCCTGTAATGAAAACTCTTCCGGTCATTGAACGATCTTCCTTTCAGCCTGTTTCAGTCACACTGAATTATACCAAAACCGCGGCCCGGCCGCTACAGTTCTCACAGCTGGCAATATTATTAAAATCGTATAGTCAAAATATGTATATAAGTATTTGATTATATACTGGCTTTGAGCTATACTCGAAGCGGTTAGAGGAGGCATTTGAAATGGCTGAAGAACTTTTTCGCATAGAATCCGATTCCATAGGCAGCAAGGAGGTCCCGGCGGACGCGTATTACGGAGTGCAGTCGCTGAGGGCGGTCGAGAACTTTTCGATGACCGGAGAGCGTCTCCGCCCGGAGATGATCACCAGCCTTGCGTACATCAAGAAGGCCTGCGCGATAGCGAATTACAGGGCCGACAACATGAAGAAAGAGGTGGCTGACGCCATCGTGGAGGCCTGCGACCAGATAATCGCCGGCAGGTACCACGACCAGTTTATAGTCGACCCGCTGCAGGGCGGAGCCGGCACTTCCATAAACATGAACGCTAACGAGGTCATCTCCAACATCGCTGAGGAGATACTCGGCGGACACCGCGGGGATTACATCCTGGTCAACCCCAACGACGATGTAAACCGCGGGCAGTCCACAAACGACGTCATCCCGACCGCGGGCAAAATGACCACCATCGCGCTGATGATAGGCATGAAGCGCTCCCTGCGCGCCCTGGAGAGAGCCTTCAACGAGAAGGCAAAGGAGTACGACCGCGTGCTGAAGATGGGCCGCACCCAGCTTGAGGACGCCGTTCCGATCCGCCTCGGCCAGGAGTTCAGGGCTTACGCCTACGCCATCAAGCGTTCCATAAACCGCATCGACGGGCTTGAGGAAGAGATGCATTCCATCAACATGGGAGGCACCGCCGTCGGCACCGGTATCAACGCAAACAAGCAGTATTTCGACACCATCGCGGACATCCTTACCGAGGTCTCCGGCGTCGAGTACCGCCAGGCTGACGACCTGATCGACGCCACCATGCACATCGACTGCTTCGCCGCGATCTCCAGCGCCGTAAGGGACTGCGCCTTGGCGCTCTCCAAGATCGCAAACGACCTGCGCCTTCTGGGCTCCGGCCCGCGCACAGGCTTCGGCGAGATCAATCTCCCCGCCAAGCAGAACGGCTCGTCCATAATGCCGGGCAAGGTCAATCCGGTCATTCCGGAGGTCGTAAACCAGGCAGCGTTCCGCATCGTCGGAAACGACATGACCATATCCATGGCGGTCGAGGGCGGCCAGCTGGAGCTCAACGCTTTCGAGCCGGTCACCTTCTATTCGCTGTTCCAGTCCATCGTGATACTGCGCAACGCCGCGGAGACCTTCCGCGTCAACTGCGTCGAGGGCATCACCGCCAACGTCGAGCGCTGCCGCGAGCTGCTGGATTCCAGCGTCGGCACGGTCACCGCGCTCAACCCATACCTCGGCTACAACAAGTCCGCCGAGATCGCCAAGAGGGCGCTGACCGAGAACATCTCGATCCAGGACATCATCCTCAGCGAGCACATCCTGACCGAAGAGCAGCTCGGCAAGGTCATGGATCCGTACCGCCTGACAGAGCCGGGATTCGAAAAGCTCGACATATAATAATTATCCGAAGAACGATGATCCGCCGTATCGACATGATGCGGCGGTGTTTTTTATGTTACAATATACCTGACAGTTAACTCTGCTTGCCGGAAGGAGGGCTTTGACATGATAAAAGAACCGTTTAGATTCGGGCATATGGAGCTTAAGAACAGGCTCGTAATGCCGCCGATGGCGACATATTACTGCGACGCGCAGGGGCAGGTGACGGATAAGATCCTGGACTACTACGGCGCCCGCGCGAAAGGCGGAAACATCGGCCTTATCATCGTCGAGCACGCTTTTATCACGCAGGTCGGAATGGCTAAGAAGAACCAGCTTTCGATCTCCAGGGATTCGGACGTTGAAGGGCTTAAAAAGCTGACGGCGGTCATAAAGCAGAGCGGGAGCAGGGTAATGGCCCAGCTCAACCACGGCGGAGCCGCAGCGCTGTCCGAGGCGTCGGGAATGAAGCCGATCTCCCCGAGCCCTGTGGTCCTGCCGGAGATCTCCGGAATGGGCGACCCCGACGGATCGGTCGAAATGACAAAGGAGCAGATAGCGGAGCTGCCGGGTATCTATGTCGCCGCCGCAAGGCGCGCGAAGGAAGCCGGTTTTGACGGCGTGGTCATACACTGCGCGCACTCCTATCTTCTCAACGAATTCTATTCGCCGCTGACCAACAAACGTACCGACGAGTACGGCGGAAGCCTCGACAACAGGCTGAGGATACACCGCGAGGTCATAAAGGCCGTGAGGGAAGAGGTCGGCCCGGATTATACGGTATCCATCCGCCTCGGCGGCGTGGATTACGGCATGGAGGGCGGAAATACATTTGAGGACGCGGCTTACGCGGCAAAGGTGTTCGCGGAGGCCGGCGTCGACGCCATAGACATCTCCGGCGGCATGTCCAGATATATGCGCAAGGGTCACGATGAACCCGGATATTTCCAGGATACTTCCCGCGCGGTCAAGGCCGCTGTGGATCTGCCGGTCATCCTTACCGGCGGCGTGCGCAGCCTGGAGCAGGCCGAAGAGCTTCTTCAGACCGGCGCGGCGGACCTTATTGGCGTCGGAAGACCGCTGCTCGCCGACCCGGACTGGGCCGACAAAGCTATGGCGGAATATGCCGGATAAAAGATATACAGGAAACAGAAAGGATATTCAGATATGGAAAGAAAAGAACTTGCCGCTCAGTACAAGCAGAGCGGAATGACCTGCGCGCAGGCTGTTATGAAGGCTTTTGAGCCGGAGCTCGGGCTGGATGAGGAGACCGTGATGAAGATCACCACCGGTTTCGGATTCGGAATGGGGACCATGGAAGGGACCTGTGGAGCGCTCGTCGGAGCGCAGATGGTGCAGGGGCTGCTCAAGCCCGGCGCGACCCTCCGCGACGCCAAGCAGACATCCAAAGCGTTTGCTGAAAAGGTCGGAGCCTACACCTGCAAGGATATAAAGGGCAAGGAGACCGGAGTTGTACTCTGCAGCTGCGAGGACTGCGTGCGCCATGCCGTGGAGGCGGTAGAAGCCCAGCTCGCGTAACGCATGGACAAGGAAGCGGCAGCCCGCAGACAAAAGGATATATTCGAGAACTATCCGGTGCCGAAAGCCGTAATGTCGATGGCCGTTCCGACGGTCATCAGCCAGCTGATCATACTGATCTACAACATGGCGGACACCTGGTTTATAGGCCTTACGAACGACCCGTACAAGGTTGCGGGCTGTTCTATTGTCATGCCGCTGTTTATGCTGAGCATAATAATCTCCAACCTGTTCGGAACAGGCGGCGGCACGCTGGTGTCGAGGCTTCTCGGCGTAAAGGACAACGACGAGGCAAAGAAGGTCTCTGCGTACAGTCTGTGGATGACGCTCGCGATAACGGTCGTCTATTCCCTGACATGCCTGCTGGCCATGGAGCCTATCCTGCGTTTTCTCGGGGCGAGCGACAATATAATCGGATATTCGCGGCAGTATACCTTCTTCGTGATCGTTGTCGGCGGCATACCGACCATTCTGTCGAGCTGCATGGCGACGATCATACGCAGCGTCGGGAGCTCCAAAGAGGCGTCGTTCGGCCTGTCCATGGGCGGGCTGATCAACATCGCGCTTGATCCGCTGTTTATGTTCGTGATACTGCCTCCGGGGCAGCAGGTGATGGGCGCCGCCATAGCGACCTGCCTGAGCAACTGCTGCGCCTTTGCGTATTATGTTGTCATCTACTCAAGGCTCGCGAAGGCCGGGCTTGTGGACGTGGATATACGCCGCGGACTGCCGCGGAAGGATTCCGTCCGCAAGGTCTTTGCCGTCGGCGTGCCCGCCGCGCTTGCCGCGCTGCTGTTCGACATACTCAACATGACCATGAACAAGCTGGCTTCCGGCCACGGCGACCTGCAGCTGGCGGCCATAGGCATAGTGCTTAAGGTCGAGCGCCTGCCGCTTAATATCGGCATAGGGATCTCGCTCGGAATGGTCCCGCTGGTCGCGTATAATTTCTCTTCCGGAAACCACAAGCGCATGAAGGAGATCTTCAATTTCGGAAGGCTCTGCGGCGTCGGGATCGCGCTGCTTTGCGTCATCCTGTACAGGACGTTTGCTCCGCAGATAATAGAATTCTTCATAAAGGAACCGATGACGGTGCAGTACGGCACGGCGTACCTCAGAGCGCGCTGCTTCGCCACGCCGTTCATGTTCCTGTGTTTCTCCATAGTGCACTTCTGCCAGGCGATAGGGCACGGAGGGGCTTCGCTCGCGATGGCAGTCTTCCGCCAGCTCGTATTCAACATCCCGATCCTGATCATCCTCAATCATTTCTACGGGATGGAAGGGCTTGTCTGGACCCAGCTGATCGCTGATATCTGCACGGTCATAGTCTCTTATCTGATTTATTTCAAAATTAAGCAAAAAGAAGGATTTTAGTGCTTGCATTTTTGATTTAATTGTGTAAAATTAAATTGTAAGCAATGATTTTAACAGGAGGCAAACATGTCCAGATATGATATAGCGATAATCGGCACCGGCCCTGCGGGGCTCGAGGCTGCAATAACAGCAAAAGTCAGAAACAAGAACATAATACTCTTCGGAAACGCGGATCTAAGCTCCAAGGTCGCTAAAGCGCACAGCATACAGAACTACCTCGGTCTTCCGGACATCCCCGGCGCGCAGCTCGCCGAGGCGTATAAAAAGCATCTCGACGCGATGGGAATAGAGATCACCGAGGACAAGATCAACGCAGTCTACGCCATGGGAGACTTCTTTGCCCTGCAGGGCGCCCAGAACGTCATGTACGAGGCCGAGACCGTCATCCTCGCGACCGGAGTAGTTGCGGGAAAACCGCTGCCGGGCGAGGAAGAACTTCTCGGACGGGGCGTAAGCTACTGCGCCACCTGCGACGCAGCCCTGTACCGCGGCAAATCGGCGGTCGTCATTGGCTACGGAAAGGGCGAGGAAGCTGAGGCGGAGTTC
>JAFYFK010000109.1 GCA_017543805.1 Bacillota bacterium
AAAATAGCCGAACTGTGGTTCGACTATTCCTGCGATTACGAGTGGAATGCCGACGAGCCGGAAAAGTATAAATCCATTTCGATATATCGGACTGTACCGGAAAACGGGGAGATCCATTATGAGCCGTGCCTGTTCGCTTATGTAAACACAGACAGGATCCCGTCCTGGCTGCAGGCCGAGATGGACAGATATTTCGAATAGTCTGAAAATAAAGCGTTTGAGCCTGTCAAGTAAAGTGCTTGACAGGCTCTTTTCTTTGTGTTAAACTTCTCAGCGTTATGTTGGAAGAAGTAGAGGAATACAGCCTTTTATACGATTTTTACGGGCAGCTGCTTCCGGAAAAACAGAGAGAATTCTTCAGACTGTATCATGAAGAAAACCTTTCGTATTCCGAGATCGCGGAGCAGTACGGCATGTCCCGCCAGGGCGCGTTCGACCACGTAAAAAAAGCCGAAAAAGCGCTGCGTTCTTTCGAAGATAAATTAGGATTGTTAGCCGAGTACAAGAAAAATGGCATTTGAAGGATTATCCGAAAAACTAAACGGAGTATTTAAAAAGCTCAAGGGCAAGGGCGTTCTCACCGAAAGCGACATCAACGAAGCGATGCGCGAGGTACGTCTGGCGCTTCTCGAAGCAGACGTAAACTACAAAGTCGTAAAAGAATTTATAGCAAACGTCAAGGAAAAAGCGCTCGGCGAGGACGTTCTCAAAAGCCTTACCCCCGGCCAGCAGGTCGTAAAGATCGTAAACGACGAACTGACAGCGCTGCTCGGAGGAAGCAACAGCAAACTCACATACAGCCCCAGCGGATTCACCACCATACTGATGGTCGGTCTGCAGGGCACAGGTAAGACCACCACCTGCGGAAAGCTTGCCGCATGGCTTACAAAGCAGGGCAAAAAGCCCATGCTCGCCGCCTGCGACGTGCAGAGGCCCGCGGCTATTGACCAGCTGGAGATAGTCGGAGGCCAGGTAGGCGTTCCGGTATTCTCCGACAGATCCTGCAAGGATCCGGCGGATATAGCGGTCCGCGCAAAGCAGGAAGCCGAACGCAAGGGTCTTAACGTCCTTATCGTCGATACAGCCGGACGTCTCCACGTAGACGAAGCCCTGATGGACGAGCTCAAGCGCGTCAAGAAGGAAGTCAAACCGCACGAGATACTGCTCGTCGTCGACGCCATGACCGGTCAGGACGCCGTAACCGCGGCCTCGGCCTTCAACGAAGCCATGGGCGTGGACGGCATAATCATAACGAAGCTGGACGGCGACACCAGAGGCGGAGCGGCGCTCTCGGTAAAGAGCGTCACCGGAAAGCCCATAAAGTTCATGGGTCTCGGCGAAAAGCTCGACGCACTGGAACCCTTCCATCCGGACAGGATGGCATCCAGGATCCTCGGCATGGGCGACGTCCTGAGCCTTGTCGAAAGAGCCCAGCAGGCGTTCGATGAGGAAAAGGCCGCCGAACTCGAGAAAAAGCTCGCAAAGAACAAATTTGACCTCGACGACTTTATGGATCAGATGGGCCAGGTCAAGAAGATGGGCGGCCTCGGAAAGATCCTCGATATGATACCCGGAGCGGCCGGGAAGGTCAGCGAGGACCAGCTCGACAAGGGCGAAAAGGAATTCCGCTCAATGCAGGCCGTATACGATTCCATGACCAAAGAGGAGCGCAAAAAGCCCGAGCTCCTCAACGCCAGCCGCCGCAAGCGCATAGCCGCCGGCGCGGGCGTCACCGTCACCGTGGTCAACAAGCTTATAAGCAACTTTGAACAGACCCGCAAGATGATGAAGCAGATGAACGACCCCAAGTTCATGAAGAAACTTCAGCGCGGAAGATTCAAGTTTTAAAAATAAGCGAGTTATGCAGTACTTCGCGCCAGACAGCGTTCCGTTGAGATAAGGGCGACGAAAGGAGCTCTTAGCGAGACGGAATCGATGCAAGCGAAGGACTGCATAACGAGCGAAAAAATAGTTTATATAAAAATTAGTATATAAAAACTGATTCAATTTACAGGAGGAATAAAAATGGTAAAGATCAGATTAAAGAGAATGGGTGCCCACAAGAAGCCTTTCTACAGAGTAGTCGTAGCTGACCAGCGCTCCGCAAGAGACGCAAAGAACATCGAAGAAATCGGTTACTACAACCCGCTCACCGAGCCCGCGACCATCAACATCGACGCGGAAGCTGCAAAGAAGTGGCTCGCTACCGGCGCTCAGCCCTCTGACACCGTAAAGGCTCTCTTCAAGAAGGCCGGCATTATCGAATAAGAAAGTGGTGACACAGATATGACAAATCTGGTGGAAGCCATTGCCAGATCTCTCGTAGACACCCCGGACGCCGTCGAAGTCCGCGAGCTCCCCGCCAAGGGAGACACGCAGGTCATCGAACTTAAAGTTGCTCCGGACGACATGGGAAAGGTCATCGGCAAACACGGACGCATTGCCAACGCCCTGCGCACAGTAGTCAAGGCCGCGGCAGTCAAGCAGAACAAAAAGGTCGTAGTGGAGATCGTCTCCTAGAGGCTTTTTAAGGGATGGTTCCCGGGCAGAAGACTCCGGGCGCCGTCCCTGTTTGCGATTATGGAAAAGATCAAATTAGGAAAAATAACCGCTCCCGTCGGCATCCGCGGCGAAGTCAGGGTCTATCCGTACACGGATATCCCGGAGCGCTTTTCGGAAATAGACGAGCTTGAACTCGACGGAAGATATGTAAAGATAGAGAACGCCAGGTACATGAAGGACATGGCGGTCCTTAAGCTGTCCTGCTGCCCGGACCGCAACGCCGCCGAGGCGCTGCGCGGAAAGGAGCTTTTCCTTGATAAGGACAGGCTCTGGGAAGTCCCGGAGGACACCTATTTTGTCGAAGAGCTGATAGGCCTTAAACTCTATTCCGAGTCCGGTGAATATGTCGGGGAACTTACCGACGTCAGCCACGGGGCCGCGCAGGACATATACATTATCGGAAAACCTGACGGAAAGAGCTTTATGCTGCCGGCGGTCAGAGAGTTCATAAAGGACGTGGACCTCGACGCCCGCCGCATGACGGTGCATCTTATAGAAGGGCTCGACCCCAAATGAAGATAAAGATCCTTACCCAGTTTCCGGATATGTTCGGGCCTGTATTCGGCGAGAGCATACTCGGACGGGCGGCGGAAAACGGAATACTGGACATAGACGTCGTCAACATCAGGGACTACACAAAGGATAAGCACCGCAAGACCGACGACTCTCCCTACGGCGGCGGAGCCGGCATGGTCATGACCCCGCAGCCTGCCTTCGACGCGTTAAGCGCTGTCGGGGCTGAAGGGAAGCGCGTGCTCTACATGTCGCCGAGAGGCCGCATACTCGACCACGCCCTTGCGCAGTCTCTTGCCGCGGAGGAGGAGTTCGTCATACTCTGCGGCCATTACGAGGGGGTCGACCAGCGCATAATCGACGCCTGGCGCATGGAAGAGGTCTCCATCGGGGATTACATCCTCTCCGGAGGCGAACTTGCCGCCATGGTCCTCGTCGACACTGTCGCGAGGCTCATCCCGGGGGTGCTCGGGAACGAAAATTCCGGAAATGAGGAGTCTGTATACTCGGGGCTCCTGGAATACGACCAGTACACAAAACCGCGCGAATACGGGGGATTATCGGTCCCTGAGGTGCTGTTTAACGGCAACCATGAGCTGATACATCTCTGGCAGTTCGAGAATTCGCTGAGGCTCACAAAGCAGCGCCGTCAGGACCTGCTGGAAAAGTATCTGGCGAATCACAAGATTTTGACTAAAAAAGAAAAAAAGATACTAGATAATGTACTTTCAGAGCCTCCGAAACTTGAAGATGAGGACTGAATCTGTTATTATTTAGTTTATGAAATCGAAAGTCGGAAGGAATATTTCAATATTTTTCTGCCTGCTGCTTATCGCGGCGATAGCGGCTCTGTACGTGTATATCTACGCGATCCCCAGCATAACGGGCTCCCTTACTGAGACGGCTGTTCTCAGCTACGGGCGGCTTTCGACCAGCAACGAGGCAAAGTGCCTCATAATACGGACAGAAAAGGTAATAAAGGCTGAGAGCGGCGGCGAGACCGGCTACTATATACCCGAAGGCGAAAAGACCCGCAAGGGCGTAAAGGTCATGGATATATACGGCAGTCCAAGGACCTCGTATTTCTGCGAAGAGACCGGCTTTATAAGCTATTACATCGACGGCTACGAGGATATCCTCACGCCGGAGACTATGGAAAACATAGTTCCTGTAGCTTATCTCGGAGACGAGGAGAGGGAGCCCGCGTTCAAGCCCGAGCCCACAGACCGTACCGCTGAGACCGTGGAAAAGGGCGACCCTGTATTTAAGCTTATAACCTCGGACGCGTGGACCGTCGCGGCATTTATCCCTTCGGACTACGCAAACGACTATGAATGGGGCCAGACGGTAACGGTAGTCTTTCCCGACGGGGTCGAGATCCCCGGGACCATATCCAGCACTGTGGACAGGGACGACTATCTCCTGGCTCTGATACAGATAAAGCGCTATTATCCGGACTTCGCCAAAATACGCATGCTGGACGTCACTATCATAACCAGGGACAGCGAGGGGCTCATAGTACCGAACAGCGCCCTGGCCGAGGAAGACGGGCAGAAAGGCGTGTACGTCAAGGATATCAACGGCGGATACAACTTTAAGCGCGTCAAGGTGATCGTGACCACTGAAAACGAATCGCTGCTGGTTCCGGACAGCTTTACAGAAAAGAACGACAAAGACGAGGTCGTAAACGTCGACACGGTCCGCATCTACGACGAAGTCCTGCGCAACGCGGAGGATAAATAGCTTTGGAGGATATTGCGCTTAATATACGCCGCATCAGGGAGCGCGTCGCGGACGCCGCGGAGCGTTCGGGCAGGGATCCTGACAGCGTGCTGCTGACAGCGGTCAGCAAGCTGCACAGCGCCGAAGAGGTCGAAGAGGCCGCGGCAGCCGGAATAACGGATGTGGCGGAAAACAAAGTCCAGGAGCTCTGCGCAAAGCAGCCGCTGGTAAAAGCCGGGCTCAACTGGCATCTTATAGGCCATCTGCAGACTAACAAGGTCCGCCAGATCATCGGAAAGGTAAAGCTTATACAGTCTGTCGATTCCCTGCATCTTGCGCTGGAGATCGACAAAAGATCTGCCGCGGCAGGTTTAAAAACTGATATACTTATACAGGTAAACGCAGCCGGAGAAGAACAGAAGTCCGGTGTCGCTCCGGAACTTACGGAGCAGCTTATCAGGGAAATTTCGTTACAATGCAGTAACGTTAACATAAAAGGTATTATGCATATCGCTCCGTTTGCCGAAGATCCGGAAGATGTAAGGATATACTTCCGGCAGGTCAGGGAGCTTTATGAGCGCATCGGGGCGCTGGACATTCCGCGGGTCGGCTTTGAGACCCTTTCGATGGGTATGTCCGGAGACTTCGAAGTCGCGATAGAAGAAGGGTCAAACGCAGTAAGGATAGGCACCGCGATATTCGGCGCCAGAGATTACAGTAAATAAAAAAGAGGTACAATATGGGTGTTTTCGACAAATTCAAGGAGCTTGTAGGCATAGAGGAGATCGACGAGGACGATATGGGTCCTGACGAAGACGTCAAATCGATCATTCCCGACATGGACCCGGAAAAGGCAGTACCGGAAAGACCTGCCGAAAGGCCGCAGCGTCCCGCGGCTGCAAAATCCGAACAGCCCGCGCAGCGCACCGGCGCCACCGCAAGATTTACTTCCACAGGCCTTAAGCTGGTAGTCACCGAACCGACCGGTTTTGAGGAGAGCCCCAAGCTCGTGGACAGCCTCAAGGCGCGCAAGCCCGTCATCATAAACCTCGAGAACCTCGAGACGGACGTAGCGCGAAAGATCTTCGATTTTCTGAGCGGAGCCACCTACGCGCTCAACGGAAACGTTCAGAAGGTCGCCAACAACATCTTCATCTTTGCGCCGGAGAACGTAGACGTCGCTTATAACATGAACCAGAAGAGCAAGGAGAACGAGAATCTCAAGAGCCCCTGGAGAAGCTAATAACGGAGAATAGACATGATCACACCATCTGATATCCAGGCTGTGGAATTCGGCAAGGAAATGCGCGGTTACAGCCAGCAGGAAGTCGACAAGTTCCTTGACGACCTTACCGTTGACTACGAGGCCGTCCTCAGCGAAAACGCTTCGCTCAAAAAGACCATCGAGGATATGACCGCGCGCCTTGAAGAGTACAAGACTCAGGAAGGCGCAGTCATCAAGACTCTGGAGACCGCCAAGTCTCTTATGAACGACATTTCCGCCAGCGCCGAAAAGCGCGCTGACATCCTTCTCCTCTTCCTCCTTGAGACGCTTTACGCTCTCGGACGCCTGTCGGGTCTGAAGCTCGGCGTCGAGCTGGG
>JAFYFK010000110.1 GCA_017543805.1 Bacillota bacterium
ATCGGCGGAAACGCCGCGCTTATGAGCGAGCAGAAGATCTCCGGCGCCGCAGCCATGGAAACCGCCGGCAACCGTTTTGCCGAAGACGGCAAGACCCCGCTGTACTTCGCGGCTGACGGCAGGCTGCTCGGCATTATCGCCGTGGCGGACGTCATAAAGGAAGACAGTAAGCAGGCTGTCTCGGAACTTATCGGCATGGGAGTCCAGCCGGTAATGCTGACCGGGGACAACAGGCGCACAGCGCAGGCCATCGGAAGGCAGCTCGGCCTTAAGGCGATAGTTTCCGACGTTCTGCCCGACGGCAAGGAAGCGGTCATCAAAAAGCTGCAGGAGTCCGGCCTTACGGCAATGGTCGGCGACGGCATAAACGACGCGCCTGCCCTGACGCGGGCGGACGTGGGCGTCGCTATAGGCGCCGGAGCGGACGTCGCGATAGACGCCGCGGACGTGGTGCTGATGAAGTCCTCGCTCAGGGACGTAGCGGCGGCCATACGCCTCTCCAGGCAGACCCTGCGCAACATACACGAAAACCTTTTCTGGGCATTCTTCTACAACGCGATCTGCATCCCGGTAGCCGCCGGAGCGCTCATCCCGCGCTTCGGAATAACGCTCAACCCGATGCTCGGCGCCGCGGCCATGAGCTTATCCAGCTTCTTCGTGGTCACGAACGCGCTGCGCCTCAACCTTTTCGATGTTCACTCTGCAAAGAGAGACCATAAATACACGCTCGCTCCCCTTCCCGCTTTCCTTACGGACAGCTGCGAAGACGGAAGCTGCGCCATAGTAAACGATGCGGCCGCGGAAATGCCCGCGCCGGATAACAGCAATACGGAGGATAATACAATGAAGAAAGAGATCAAAGTAAGCGGAATGATGTGCATGCACTGCGTAGCCCACGTTACCAAGGCGCTCGAAGGCGTCGACGGAGTCAGCGCGGCAGACGTATCCCTCGAAAACAACAACGCGGTCGTGACCCTCAGCAAGGACGTAGCCGACGACGTGCTCGTCAAGGCCGTCACCGACGCGGGCTACGAGGCGGGAGCGGTAAGCGCGGCATAGCTAAAACAGGCTCAGCTGCTCCTCCTTGACAGGGAATTCGTTCATCCACGCGAAGCATTTCCTCCAGTCGGAGATCATGCCGTTTTCGCGGCAGACGCGGTAAAACAGAGACATAAGTTCGTCATTGCGGGGACTCGTCACGTTGTACGAGTTCCCGTAAGTTTTTATGTAACGCGTTTTGAGGCCGGGGAAGCTGCGGTCCAGCGCTTCGTAGAAATACTCGCGGTTGCCGTCGCGCAGGGTCAGCCCCATGCCGAAACAGACGATGCCTTTTACTCCGGCGCGCACGCAGCCGTCAAGTATCGCTTCGATATTCTCCCGCGTATCGTTTATAAAAGGAAGGATGGGGCTCAGCCAGACGACGGTCGGGATGCCGCTGTCCCGCATGGTCTCCAGCACCTCGAGCCTGCGCCGCGTGGTGCAGACGTTCGGTTCCAGCCTGCGCGACAGTTCGTCGTCCCAGGTCGTGAGGGTCATCTGGACGACGCATTTTGTGTGCCCGTTTATGGATCTAAGAATGTCCAGGTCCCTCAGTATAAGATCCGACTTTGTCAGCACGCTTGCCCCGAAGCCGTGCCTGTCGCTGATCTCCAGGCAGCGACGCGTCAGCTTCAACTCCTTTTCCGCAGGCAGATACGGGTCGCACATGGAACCTGTGCCTATCATGCGCCTGGCGCGCATGGAAGACAGCGCCGTCTCCAGCAGTTCCGGCGCGTTCTGTTTGACCTCTATATCCTCAAAATCATGCGAAAACTGATAGCAGTCGCTGCGGCTGTCGCAGTAGATGCAGCCGTGCGAACATCCGCGGTACAGATTCATGCCGCGCATGCCGCCGCTGTTATTCAGAATGCTTTTGACATCGACAAAATGCATAAAAGACGTTAATCCGTGGCGGAAGCCATTATCACAACTATGCGGTCAAGGCTCGCGTCGTAGACGGTGACGCACAGGGCGCCCCACCATTCGTGCCCGTCGTCAAAATATTCCGACCAGTCGGTCGTCCAGTCAAAAACTTCAAGGGCATCCGTGCCGTTCGGAAACAGCGCGGCGTTGACCCTGTCGAAATCCGCGTCTGTGTAGGACGAATACTGCGGAGGCTGCAGAAACGCTTTGCGGTAGTTCAGGCTGTCGTCTTCAGGAATCGGCGCAAACAGCCATTCCGCATCCATCTTCCGGGCTGCGGCCTTAAAGGTGTCAAAATGGAACTGCGCTTCGCCGTCTTCAAAAAACAGCTTTCGGCAGGCCTGCACCAGAGCCCGCCAGTGTATCTTCCAGCCTTCGTATTTATGCTCGGCCCGGGTTATAAAGTAGTCGATCACGAGCCGCGGATACTGCGCGATCACATCCTCGGCGGATCTGAATCCCTCTGCAGGACACTCTTTGAACACTTTTTCCGCGTCGTCGATGTTGATATTGCCCTTCCCTGCGGCATATCCGACCATCCTGCAAAAATCCTTCGCATCGTACTCCCGGCCGCTTATGGAAGTGACCGTCCTTCCTTCGGAAAACGCCTCTGCGACATGGAGCGGATCGAAAGCGTTATGGACGGTATCCACAGAACCGTTCCCGTCGGTAATATACAGGCAGGGCTCGTACGGATGGCAGCTGAGCCTGTACTTTTTTCCGTCCGCGACAAGATACGGCTCGCCTCCCTTGATCCCTAAAATATAATGCTCATCCCTGTAGACTGCATAATCGCCGCCGACCTCCTCCGGTGCGGCGGACTTTGCGGCTTTGATGGCGTCAAATACCAGATCGTAATTCTTATGCGTCACGAGATAACTCCGGCTTCCATAGAAATTATCTACTGCAGGGTTACCCTGTTCCGCGCGGTTCCACGCCTTTGCCAGCGCATCTTTTTGTTCGTCTTCCGAAAGGCTCAGGTCCACCGCGGCGAGCAACGCGTTTTTATGAGTATCCCGCAGCCTGCGAAGATCGCGGAATTCGTCCTCCAGAAGATTATTGCAAAGACGCCTCCTCAGCGCTATCTTTATATGCTCCGGAAACGGATCATTATTACTGATGTACTTAGCGACATAATCTATCATATCCTCAGGTACGGGATAATGGAAGGATCCTCTGATCGAAACATCCGTAAAGCCGAATTCCCGCCGGTCCCTGTCGTCCGTCATCTTCGTAAACTCGATCACGATCCATTTCTTAATGTTCCCGAGGCTCACTTCCTTATGATAATTGCTGTAGCCCATGTAATGGTCGTAATTATCGTAGATCCAGCCGTCATCCAGCATTTCCTGCTCGGGATGGTCAGTAAATCTGACCCCGCGGATCGTAACATAACCTTTTCCACTCGAAAAAGCTATATCCGCGTCCGTCTCATAACCGATCTTATCTATCCTGTACAGCTCGCCGGACTTTTCCCAGTCGCGCTCCTTCTTATACTTGACTAATTCTTCAAATGCTATGTCCCAGCGGCTCATGAGCACCGTAAACCTGGTAATGCCTATCTTCCGGTAATAGACACTGTCTTCGTCTATGGATACGGGCTTTGTCCGGTCACAGGTAAAAGCATACCAGTCGTCCGGGAATCCGGCCTTCCGGCATTCTTCGATAAACTGCTCCTTACTTTTTATCCTGCATTTATTTTCGATCTCACGTATCTTCTCTTCAGTCATTTCCTCTCCAGCACCGAATTGATGCAGCCTCCGATAAACAGGAACATAAAGCAGATGTACATCCAGAGCATGGCGACCATTATGGTCCCGATGTAGCCGTACGCGCCGAGGTGATTCAGGACGGACACATACAGCGAAAAGCCCCAGGAGAAAACGCTCCAGGAGACCGCGGTGAACAGCGCCCCCGGGAACTGGCGGAAAAAGCCTCTTTTACCGGCCGGCAGCCTGCAGTACATAAGCATAAAGGATAAAATAAGGATGATATTTACGAGAAGATAGCGGAAATACCTCGCCACGGAAGATATCTTAAGAATAATCTGGCTGCCGGGATACAGCGAATACAGCAGCCTTATGATGGTGACCCCGAAGACCATGACGACGAGGCTCAGCGCGATGATCAGGATAAGGACCATCGTGTAAATTATGCCGCGCACAAAAAACACCGGGATCCTGTCTTTGCGCTCCGCGTCATAGACAGCGTCAAGGCCGACCATTATGGCGCGTATGGACGCGCTTGCGGTAAACAGCGTCAGGACGATCGACAGTGTTATGACCGCGCTGCCGCTGCGGTAGATGCTGGACACTATGGAATTTACTATCCTGTAGAACGACGCGGGGACGGTGCCCTCAAGCATGTGCATTATGTACGACGGGTCGAACGGCAGGTATTTGATAAGGCTTACGAGCAGCATTAAGAACGGCACCAGGGACATAAACAAAAAGCAGTCCGATGCCGCTGAGTAAACGAATATTTTTTTAGTACCGGCCAGATCCGCGACGGAACGCAGGAATCCGGCCGGCTTGTTCTGTTCTGACATTAAGTGCAGTTATTCTCTGGTTGCTTTAATGTAATCGCCGAGACGGTGCATACCGGCGTCGATCTGCTCGTCGCTGAAGTTTCCGAAGGAAAGGCGCATGCAGTCATGGCCTTTGCCGTTTACGAAGAAGCCGGCGCCGGCAACGAAGCTTACCTTAAACTCGTCCTTGTGCTCAAGGATCTCGGTGGTATCCATGCAGCCTTCCGGCAGCCTGACCCAGAAGAAGAGGCCGCCTTCCGGACGGACAAAATGAGAGCCTTCCGGGAAGTATTTTACTATGCTCGCCGCGGCGACGTCAGCCTTATGCTTATACAGATCGCGGATAAAGCCTATGCGGTTCTCGAACATCCCGCGCTTAAGGTACTCTGCCGCGAGCATCTGGTTGTAAACCGCGACGTGGGAATTCGTAGCGGTCTTTGCGTCGTAAACGTGGCTGATGATCTCTTCGTCGGCAAAGAGGTATCCGAGCCTCATGCCCGGGGAAAAGATCTTGGAGAAGCTGTTGCAGAAGATCACATTGCCGTTTTTGTCGAAGCTCTTGATGGACGGGAGATCCTCGCCGTGGTAGCGGAGCTCAACATAGGGGTCGTCCTCCAGAAGTATGACGTCGCGGGCGTTCGCGAACTCAGCGAGCGCTTTTCTTCTCTCGAGGGAAGTCGTTCTGCCTGCGGGGTTCTGGAAGGACGGTATGACGTATATCATCTTGGGCTTGTACTGATCGAACTTTGCAGCGAGGTCGTCCATGAGCATGCCGTTGTCATCGCACTCGACGCTTACGCAGTTGGCCTCGAACAGCTTGAAGGTCTCGATCGCCTGGGTAAACGAAGGCTCCTCGATGAGGATGACGTCGCCGGGATCTATAAACACGTGGCAGCTGAGGGTGAGGGTCTCCATACCGCCCTGGGTGATCATGACCTGCGACGGTTTTGCGCCTGAAATCCCGCGGCGCGGGAGAAGCTTTTCGGCAACGGCCTCGCGCAGATCGATCAGACCCTGCGGGTCGTTGTACTGCAGAGCCCTGTAGCCGCTTGCGTCCTGCTCCAGTATGTCTCTGGACAGCTCGCGTATCTCTTCAAGGGGAATGCTCGCGTTTGCCGGGCTGCCTGTAGCGAAATTCAGGACGTCCGGCGCTGTGGTAGCCTGGAACAGCTTCCTTACTACGCTCGCAAAATTCTCCATTGTTTCTACTCTTCGTGCATAATTATACATAGATATCGCCTTTCTTAATACAAAATATACGCCATTCTAAAGCAATCATTACGCGATGTCAAGCGAAAAGCCTTAATAAATCAGGGATTTTTTCAATATCACAAAAAATCCTGCACCGGCGAACAATATGCAAACACTTGTCCGCGCATGACGCACAGAAGACAAATTAAACAGCGGAACAGCTGCCTGCTCCGCTTAAATAATTATCATTTTTTAAACTCTCTGACCCACTCCGTAAGCTCTTTCACCATCTTTTCGGTAGAGTTGTCGGACTCGACCGGAGTTATGGTTATCCATCCTTCGGCGTTGTATTTTACGTCGCCGTCGATGTGGGCCAGGGTCTCCATGGGGAAGACCTCGGCGCTTATTCCGTAGACGAAGCGGCTCTCGGTGCCCTCCTGGAGCGTGTACAGCTCCCTGTAGCGGCGCCCGCGCACCTTGGTCACCTTTATGCCCTTCACCTCCTCAGCGGGAAGATCCGGGCAGTTGACGTTGAGGACTATGCTCACCGGCTGGCGGTGCCTGCACTTTGTGACCAGCGCCGGTATGAGCGGGCGGATGGAGTCAAAATGCGCGCCGCGGCTGACATTTACGGAAAAAGCGAGCGAACGGATGCCGAGAAGGCTACCCTCGACCGCCGCGGATACCGTGCCGGAATAATGGGTGTCTATCCCCAGGTTTGCCCCAAGATTTATCCCGGAGCAGACCATGTCGACGCTGATCCCGCGCTGGCGCAGCATGGCTACGCCGATCTTGGTGCAGTCGGCAGGCGTTCCGCTGCAGGTGTAAGCCTCTTTTACACGCACAAAATCGCCGGCATCGATGCGCTCCACGGTGAGCGTATCCCTGTAGGACATGCTGTGGCTGGCGGCAGAGCGTTCGCTGTCCGGAACCACCACAAAAAGCTCCGCGTCCTCTATGGACGCGAGAGCATTTGCGAGTTCGTACAGTCCTTCAGTTATGCCGTCATCATTGACGATCAGTATATTCATAAATTAAATTATATTCTTCTCATATTCAGCGTAAAGTTCGCTGAGCTTTTCCATTCCGTCGCGGAGCAGAAGCTGAAGCGCGGACGCGGTCTCGTAATCGCCGGAATTGAGCGCGCGGCGGAGCCTTGTGGCGACGCAGTAGCTGTCGGCGTCGTCCTTGAACATCTCAGCCCTGAGCCTTTCTATGCGCTTCCACCTTGCCTCGTCCAGAGCGTTGCCCTCCAGGCCGTGCAGCGGTTTAAGCTTTCTGGCGTCGTCCCTGTAGCCCGGGAC
>JAFYFK010000111.1 GCA_017543805.1 Bacillota bacterium
CACCGGGCCGTCTGTGCGGGACAGAAAGAAGTCCGAATGCGTACCGCCGTAACCCTGTGCCGCAACATCGACGCGGAAGCCGCCGTCTGCAGTCTCCCGGACAAACAGTCTGCCGTCATAGCCGGAAATGTACCTGACGCTTCCGTTTTCGATATCCTCGTAGGCTTTGGGCATGTAGATAACATAGTTACCGCTGTCAGTGTCGAGGAACATGCAGCTTGCCTGGTAAATGCCGGCGGCCAGAGAGCGTTCCGTCCACTCCCCGTTGGAATACCAGCGCAGCATGCCTTCCCGGCATTCCGCGCTGAAGACGACTTCCTCCGTCTTTTTGACAGGGCAAAAACTGCCGGCCAATGTAAGGCAGCCGTCCGGCAGATAATAGAACTTGCGCTTAATTGATACTGCCGCGTCCGAAGTGACAGCTTCGACTATATCCGCCCTGCCGTCCGCAAGCTCCAGCGAGGATATGCGGACGATATCCTGAGCGGGCAGTCCACCCAGCTCAGCGATCCGCATAGCCTGCAGGATCTCAGAATAAGGAACCGCACCGGCTTCTGTTTCCGCAGCGCTCTCCCGCGGCACAACCGCCTCTTCCGCAGGCGCGGCTGTTCTTCCGAAAAACAGGAAGCACAGGACCGCGGCCAGCAGCAGTATTCCGTTTTTAAGCAGGCACAGGCGCCTCGAACTGCACTTCATAATGATCTGACTCCTGTAAAAATCTTATCACAGCAGCTCAACATCGGGCAAGCCTCATAAAACAGCTTATTTCCTGCATGACGCAGCATTGCAAACGGCCGCTTTAGTGCGATTTTTTGCTATTCTGAATTATCACATTACAAATCTCGGATTCACTGACTTTCCTGCGCCAGAATTCATGTGACTTCTTCAATTTAGCTATCTTGTCACACTAGAACATAGCCTCGAATCGCCCTTGGCCACGTCAAATCTCATGTGACTTTTTCAGCTAACGATGCTGTCACACTAAAACAAAGCCCCAAACCGCACCTGGTCAGGGCTAACCTCATGTGACTTTTTTAAAATAATCGCATTGTCACATGAAAAAACACTATGGAATCGGCCTCCTTAACGCTTTTCGTCATGTGACATTGTGTCTATCGAAAAAGTCACCTGACCTAAAACTGGCGGGCAAATTACTGCCCATATAAATTGCCTTTTTATATATATTTTTCTTGTTTTTAACAGTCGTTTTTGGTTTAATATTGTTGATACTAATTATTGAGAGGCGGCAATGGATACAATATATGAATCACTTTTGCGGGAACGGCAGATCGCAAAAAAACGTATAAAACAACTTGAGGAAAAACTGAAAAAAGCCCCGAAGGGGTATCTCCGCGTCGATAAAACGGAGGATAGCTTCCGCTACTACAGGAGACTTCCGCTGAATGAGACTAAAAACGGATCGCCGGAGAAAACAAATAAAACAGCCAAACGCAGGACAAAATATAAGTATAAATATATACCTTTAAACGAAAAAGATCTGGCAGAGAAGCTTTCGGAGAAAACGTACTATACAAGGATGCTCCATATGTACAGGGGGCGCCTGCGTTCGATAGAACAGTTCTTGAAATCCTGCCCAAGCAGCGACGAACTTGATATTTACATGAAGCTTCATGAAGGATGCAGATGCCTTATCCGTGAAGGACTTACACCTATGCCTGAAGCCGCGCGCAAGTGGGCAGAGGAACCTTATGAGCGCAGCCGGGAGCACCCGGAGAATCTTGTCCAGCCCGCTCCCGGGAACAGGATGGTGCGCTCAAAATCCGAGGCGATGATCATTTCAAGGCTTGAACATTTTGGTTTACCGCTCCGTTATGAGTGCCTTCTCTGGGTAAATGGCAAAAGGTTCTATCCGGATTTTATGATCATGGATCCGCGGACCGGCGAAATAATCATATGGGAGCATTTTGGGATGATGGATGCCGAAGAATACCGGAATGTATGGCTTTACAAAATGGAGCAATACAAACTTGCCGGTTATATACCCGGCATCAATTTAATTATTACGTATGAATCCAAAAGCCACCCGCTTTCGCAAGCTTACATAGACGCGGTTATAAGCGCGTTTTTCGGGAAATGACCGCCCTACAGCAGCGTTTCGTATTCAGCCTCTTTAAACCCGACCAGCACCTTTTTGCCGTCGATTAGCAGAGGACGCTTTACAAGCATGCCGTCAGAAGCCAGAAGCTTGAACTGTTCATCTTCGGACATCGACGGAAGCTTCTTGCTGAGCTCCAGTTCTTTATAGAGCAGGCCGCTTGTATTGAAAAAGCGCTTGAGCGGCAGGCCGCTTGCCTTATGCCACTTGCGCAGCTCTGTTTCGGTCGGGTTTTCTTCCTTGATCGGACGAAGGTCGTATTTCAGGCCGTGACCGTCCAGCCATGCCTGCGCTTTCCTGCAGGTCGAGCATCTTGAATAGCAAATAAACTGCATATGAGCCTCCTTAAGAAATCAGCCCGAACCGAAGTCCGGGCTGAAAAGCTTTCAGTTATTAAACTGATGGAATTACTCCATCTCGACGATAACAGTGCTGCTCTGTCCGCCGCCGATGCACAGAGAAGCGAGGCCTCTCTTGTCTCCTCTCTTCTTCATCTCGTAGAGCAGAGTGCAGAGGATGCGGGCGCCGGAAGCTCCGATCGGGTGACCGAGCGCGATAGCGCCGCCGTTGACGTTGAGCTTGTCATCGGGGATTCCGATCTCTCTGCCGACTACTACTGCCTGAGAAGCGAATGCTTCGTTGACTTCCCAGAGGTCGATGTCCTTAGCTTCGAGGTTGGCCTTTGCGAGAGCCTTGCGGATAGCATAGATGGGAGCTACGCCCATGATGCTGGGATCTACGCCTGCGGAAGCATAGCTTACGATCTTGGCCATCCAGGTGAGTCCGAGCTCTTCTGCCTTGTCCTTGCTCATTACGATGAATGCGCAGCCTGCATCGTTGATGCCGGAGGAGTTAGCAGCTGTAACTACGCCGTCGGGCTTGAATGCCGGTCTGAGCTTGGAGACCTTCTCCATAGTGTTTCCGAACTTGGGATATTCGTCGGTATCGAATACGATCGGGTCGCCCTTCTTCTGCGGAATTACTACAGGAACGATCTCTTCCTTGAACTTGCCGGCCTTGATAGCGGCTTCTGCCCTGTTCTGGGAACGGACGGAGAACTCGTCGATCTCTTCTCTGGTGAGATGCCACTGCTCTGCAACGTTCTCAGCGGTGATGCCCATGTGATAGTGATGGAAAGCATCGGTAAGACCGTCGTTGACCATAGCGTCGATGATCTTGTTGTCGTTCATTCTTGCTCCCCAGCGGGCGGTCGGAATGACGTAGGGAGCCATGCTCATGCTCTCGGTGCCGCCGCAGAGTACTACGTCGGAATCTCCGGCCTTGATGGTCTGAGCTGCGAGGGAAACTGCACGGAGGCCGGATCCGCAGACCTTGTTGATGGTGATTGCCGGAACTTCCTTAGGTACGCCGGAATTGAGCTCTACCTGTCTTGCGACGTTCTGTCCGAGACCTGCCTGAATAACGTTTCCGAAGATAACTTCGTCAATGATAGCAGGGTCGATGCCGGCTCTCTTGATAGCTTCCTGAGCCGCGATAACGCCAAGCTGTACTGCCGGGGTGCTCTTGAGTGTGCCGCCAAAGCTGCCGATAGGTGTTCTTGCAGCGCTGACGATTACTACTTCTTTCATTGGACCGTCCTCCTTATAGATGGTGCTTTTTTAAGTTACATTTTATTATAAGTTTTTTTTAACTTCAGATTCAAGTGCCGGCCGGGTATCAAATGATATTTTTTTGCCCGGACGGGCCTTCGTATCGATTGTTAATATTTTAACAGATGCGCATTTCCCTGTCAACGGCAATTTGTTAACTTTTTATCAAACTCCTCGGGAATCTTTGTATTTGCAGATTGTTTGAGAATTAACTATCAAATACTTTGTATCCCAACTATTTGCATAAAGATAGTAGCATGGATATATGCGCCTGTCAAATACGAAGTTGCGTTTTTCGAATAAAAAAATCCGGCGGGGATATCCCTGCCGGATTAATCGTTTGAAGTTTACAGATCTGCGTCGAACGGCATAAGAGCAACTGTGCGAGCCTGCTTGATGGCTCTGGTGATGTGTCTCTGATGCATGGAGCAGGTGCCGGTGATCCTTCTGGGAAGGATCTTGCCGCGCTCTGTGGTGTACTTCTTAAGGGTCTCGACGTCTTTGTAGTCGATCTTGAGGGTCTTATCGGCGCAGAACTGGCAGACCTTTCTCTTGCGCATTCCGCCGCTGAAGCCCTTTCTGTTATTTTCTCTTTCCATTAAAAGCTTGTCCTCCTGGTTTCAGAATTTAGAACGGGATGTCGTCGTCCGTCAGGCTGCTGAAGCCGTCAGGTACAGACGGGCCGGCAGGAGCTGGCGCGTTCTGGCTGTAGCCGCCGCCGTAACTGCCGTTTCCGGGAGCGCCGTTCTGGCGATCCCCGCGGTCCAGAAATTCTACTCTGTCTGCATAGACTTCCGTGGTGTAGATCTTGCGGCCGTCCTTCTCGTAAGAGTCGGTATGAAGCCTTCCCGTAATACCTACGAGTCTGCCCTTGGTGACGTAGCGCTCAACGAGCTCCGCGGTCTTGCCGAAGCAGACGATATTGGGGAAATCAGCTCCGCGGTCTTCACCATTTTTGTCCTTACCTCTGTCGATGGCGATCGAGAATCTTGCGACCGCGTTCTGCGAGGCAGCGCCGTAACGAACGTCCGGATCCCTTGTTAATCTTCCGATTAAAGATACCGAATTCATTGTGTACCGCCTTTGCTATTCTTCGACTGTAAGAATGATGTGTCTAATGCAGTGGTCAGAAATCCTGAGCCTTCTATCCAGTTCCTTCGGAAGCTCGGGCTCTGCGTTGAACTGCATTACAACGTAGTAACCTTCGGTCTTCTTCTGGATCGGATAAGCAAGCTTTCTGAGGCCCCAAACGTCTGTGTTGGTCACTTCTCCGGACTCTGCGATGATACCTTTTACGGTCTCAACTACCTCGTCCTTCTTAGCGTCCTCGAGCGCGGGGTCGATGATGAACATCAGCTCATACTTATTCATTGTTTCACCTCCCTGTGGACTAGATGGCTATGGGCTTCTCCCATAGCAGAGAGCTCCGCCTTATGGCGGATGCTGTACAATTATATCACTCATTCCAACTGTTGCAAGAACTTTTTACGTTTGATAAAATAATTTCGTATTTTAAGGAGGCCTTATGCTGAAATATGTTGACAGACGCGGCACAAACAGCGTCAAATGGGACAATCTTATCGGGACGTTCGGCAATCCGGACCTGCTGGCAATGTGGGTCGCGGACATGGACTTTGAGGCGCCCGCCTGCATTAAGGACGCTATGCGCGAATACGTGGACAATGTGCCCTTCGGCTACTATCTCCCGAGGGAGGAGTATTACGAAGCCTTTATGGCATGGGAGGAGGCGCGCCACGGATATAAGATCGAGCGCAACTGGCTCTGCTTTGCGCCGACCATAGTTTCCGCCTTTTACTGGATAACCCTTATGACCACCCGCCCCGGCGACGCGGTCATGATGCTGACGCCTGTATACTACCCGATGCTCAAGGCCGCGACCGACAACGACCGCAAGCTCGTCACCTGCGACCTTGTGCGCGACGGCGATACATATAAAATAGATTTCGACGAATTCGAGAACAAAATACGCGAAAACAGCGTAAAGCTCTTTATACTCTGCTCGCCGCACAACCCTGTCGGCAGGGTATGGACCGAAGCCGAGCTCGCCAGGATGATGAAGATCTGCAAGATGTACGGGGTCCTGGTAATATCCGACGAGATCCACCAGGAATTCATATACAACGGACACAGGCACGTTCCCACCGCGACGGTCGGAGACTACGACAAAAACCTGATCACGCTGATCTCCGCGTCAAAAGCTTTCAACATAGCGGCGCTGCAGAATGCGATGGTCATAATACCGGACGAAGAACTGCGCGCCAGGTACAAGGATTTTACCAAACGCATAGCCGTCAACGGGGGCAACCCCTTCGGATACATAGCCGCCGAAGCGGCCCTTACGGGAGGCTCGGAATGGCTGGCTGACGTAAACAAACAGATCTGGGAAAACTACCTCTGCATAAAGGACACCTTTGCCAGGGAACTTCCGGAGGTCGGCGTTGCCGATCTTCAGGGCACCTATCTCCTCTGGCTGGACTTTTCGGCGTTCCTCAAGACCCAGAAGGAGACCGAGGAGTTTATGGAAAAGGACTGCGGAGTCGCGGCGGATTACGGCGCGTGGTTCGGCGGCGAAAGATTTGCCCCGTTCGTAAGGCTTAATCTGGCGACCTCCCGCGAAAATGTCGAGACCGCGGCGGCAGTTATCATCGAAGCTGTAAGAAAGCGTAAGAACGATGAAAATAAAGATTCAGCCGAATAAACTTACGGGAACGATCGAGATCCCCTACAGCAAATCGTACGCAACGAGGACGGCGTTCTGCAGGATGCTGGCAGGGCAGCCTGCGCAGGACTGCAAAATACCGGACGCCGCGGCGAAGGCCCTCACGGTCGGACAGTTCAACGGGACAGCCGACTGCGGAGGCAGCGCGACGATACTGCGCATGGGTGTGGCTATCGCCGGCGCCCTGGGAGTCGAGACGAAGTTTGACGGGCTCGAAGTGCTCCGCAAAAAGAACTTTCAGCCCTACCTGGAGATGCTGGAAAAGCACGGGCTTAAGTTCAGCGGGTACAACCTTCCGTTTACGATGAGCGGAAAACTGGAGCCGGGCGACTACAACTTCCCGCCGGCAGTAAGCTCCATCTACGTGAGCGGCCTGCTTATGGCCCTGCCGCTTCTTGACGGCGACAGCAAGATAAGCATGGTCAATCCGGCGCACAGCGTCGCGTACATCAACATGACCCTGGACCTGCTGGAAAAGCACGGCATACACGTGGACGTGCTGGGGAGCACCTCGCTGACCCCGCGCTTTGAGATCCCGGGCGGCCAGAAATACCTCCCGGCGGATGTCGAGTGCGAAAGAGACTGGTCCGGCGCAGCGCTCTGGATGGCCGCGAACAAGCTGGGGTCCTCAATAGAGCTTATAGGCATCGAGGATACCGGCCAGAAGAACAACAAGACCGTGGAATACACGCTGAGCCGCATAGGACGCTCAATAAACGTCAACGAGATACCGGACATGGCTCCGCCCATCGCCGCGGCAGCCTGCGGGTATAAGGGAACGACCATTCTTACGGGCTGCGCGCGCCTCCGCTACAAGGACAGCGACCGCATAGAGACCATAATCAGCATGATCAACAGTCTCGGCGGTGAAGCGTATCTGGAGGAAGGCGACATAGTCATACGCGGCAAGGGTACCCTCAGGGGCGGCACCGTCGACCCGCGCCACGACCACCGCATCGCCATGGCGGCGGCAATAGCTTCCTGCATCTGCGAAGAACCGGTGGAGATACTCGGGGCGGACTGCGTGGGCAATTCCTATCCGGACTTCTTCAACGATTTCGAAGCTCTCGGCGGAAAAATAAGCATACAGGAAGAATAAAGGACTCAGATGAAAAGCGTTCTTATAATAAACGGGCCAAACCTCAACATGCTGGGGATAAGGGAACCGGATCTTTACGGAAAGCAGGACTACAGTACCCTGGTTTCCATGATAAGCGGGCACTGCAAAGAGCTCGGTCTGGAATGCGAATGCTTCCAGCACAACCACGAAGGCGCTATAGTAGACAAGATCCAGGAGGCTTACGGCCGTTACGACGCCATAGTGATCAACGCCGCCGCCTACACGCATACCAGCGTCGCAATAATGGACGCAATAAAGACTGTAAGCATTCCGGCTGTGGAGGTGCATATAACCGAGCCCAACGAGCGCGAGGAATTCCGGCACATATCCTACGTCGGCAAAGCCTGTGTACACAGAATAGCCGGGCACGGCTTTAAAGGGTATCTGGAAGCCATCGACTGGCTTGCGGCTAATTATTAAGTAAATCAAAAGAACGGGCAGGACCCGTTCTTTTTTATTTTTACCGTTTGTTTGACCTGCGCCAGATATGCATGGCTTCGGCCTCTTTTATGAGTCCGTCCCGGAATTCCGGAGCGGCGATCCCGATCAGCCCCTCCGCGCGTTCCCAGGTGGTTCGGCCCTTGCAGTTGAACATTCCGTGTTCTGTAACGATGTACTGGACATTGGTCCTGGTACAGGTGATCACCGAGCCTTCCCGCAGCGTGGCGCGTATGCGGGAGGTCTTCTC
>JAFYFK010000112.1 GCA_017543805.1 Bacillota bacterium
ACCATCGACCCACGTGATGTCATACTTATTGACCGTACTGCTGAAAGTGGCAGTATAGGTCGCTTCAGCTGTTACGTCTGCGATTTCATTATTCCAGCCGGTAAATGCGTATGTATACTGAGCATCCGCTTCCTTGGAAGGATCTGCGGGAACGGTTACTGAAGATGCCGGTGTTCCGTACGGATAGCTCTTTTCAGTACCGATCGTATTTCCATTGTCATCGACGAATTTAACGGCATAGCTGAGTCTCTCGTACTTGACTTCGACTACAGTGCTGCCGTCGGCATTTATGGTCTGCTGGGTTATGCTGAGCGGTTCAAAACCGGTATAGCTGTTAGCTTCAGCCGCGGTATTCTCACCGATCGTGCCGTTGAGAGTCCTGGTGTCGTCAGTTTTTTCGGTAAAGGTGTTTCCGTTGAGATCCTGCAGCATATGCTTAACAGTATAATCAGCGGTGGTCGGCGCGGGGATATCGGTCCACTGCGCGGTAAGAGTGATGTCTCTCACGACCTGCGTGCTGAAATTATAAGCGCTGCCGTTATAGAACCATCCGTTAAATTCGGATCCTTCTTTTTCAACTTCCTGCGCAGACACAGTCCCGCCGAAGTTTACTGAAACAGAAGCTGAACCAACGGCACCTCCGTTCGCGTCAAAGCGTACAGTAAAGCTTACGCCGGTCACCGTTCCGTCCAGAGTGATCTCGCCGTAATTATTGGTGAACGTTCCGCTGTTGTTGATCGTTCCGTTGGTGTTGACAACGCGTCCGCTGTTGGATGAACTGCCGTTGTTGAATACGCCGCGGTTAATGAACGATCCGGCGTTTACGATGGTGTTGGCGCTGAGGTTGTTCAGAGTGCTGCCCTGCTCGTTGATCAGGGTGCCGTTATTGGTTATAGTGCCGTAATTGTTGTTGGTACCGCCTGTAAAGCTGAGCGTTGAGCCCTGGTTTACAACAATATTATCTCCTGCGTTGATAGTCACGCCGTTCATATTGACCGTGCCGTTGTTGTTGAGCGTACCGTCCACTGCCGAAGCCGAACCGCTGACAGCAAGCGTCGAGCCGCTGTCGACGTTGACAGTGCCGCCCTCGGCGATTTTCAGATCGGGCATGCTCGCGGTACCGCTGCCGGTAATGTTGAGCGTCTGTCCGTCTCCGACGGTAACGCCGGTATAGCTGATGGTCCAGCCGCCGGGATTGATCGTCGCGCTTCCGTCTGCCAGATCCTCCATCAGTGCCTTAGAATCTGCAGGGTTGCCGGAAGAACCGCCCCCGGAACCGCCGCTGCTTCCTCCGGAAGATGAACCGCCGGACGATGAATCATCAGTTGCAGTTACCGTGTTTCCGGAAGCAGGATCAGGGAGCTGATCCGGTAATGATGTCGCGGAGACAGAGTCACCGGACGAAGTCCCATCCTGCTTATCGAACACAGGGTCTTTAGCCTGCGCTTCCGGAACGCCGTTCTGAATTTGGTCGACGGCCCCGGCAGCGTTGGCATCAGCCACGGCATCCGCCGCCGCCTGGTCGCTGACCGCGTCGTTGACAGTCTGGACCAGATCAGACATCTGCTGATTGCTCAGATCATTGAGTCCGAACGTTTCGATGACGCCGCCCATGACCTTATCCGAAACATCATCTTTGTTGACTATAAGCAATTCCTGCGTCTGAGAAGTGAGATCACCCAATCCGATATCTTCGACAACCGAAGATCCGGCAGGCGCATTCACATTGCTGCCCGCTGCGCCGCCGGTATTGCCGTTTCCGGTGCCGGTATCTGTATGGGGCATAACGGTGAGTCCCTGACCTGCACCGACAGTGATGACCTGTCCGGTGAACTTGTCCACCGTCTGGGTTTGACCGTCATACATTTTATTGGTAAACTTGCCGGTCACGGGTTCATATTGAACCTCGTCGCCTGTGCCGCGTATACCTGTTACATTGTTCGTTGAATGGATATCATAACTTTTGTTCTGGGGAACCGGTTCCGAGGTATCCGTAGCTATGGTACCGTACTCCAGCATTATGTCTATCTTATTTCCGTTTTTAGTTTTTTTCAGGATAAGCTTGGAAGACGACTGCAGCAGAATAGCCTTGGTCGTCTCGCCTTTACTGTTTTTATCCAGCGCTATGTAGGCTTTGCTGCTTGCCCCGGTCTGTATCGTATAACCGGAACAAAGCGTAAGGCCAACACGCGGCGAAACATTCTTGCCCGCCGCATCTTTAATGGTCACCGTGCCTTTGTAATCCTCCAGCGTCATCTGAGCTGCCGTGTCGATCTTCTTTTCCGCGGCAAACACGCTGACGGTAGAACCGAGTACAAGCGCGAGTATTAAGATCACAAATATAAATCTTTTCATTTTCTCACATCCGGCAATATAGTCATTTTTTAAATATTATTTACAACCTGCTTGAAATGCAGGACCTGCTCAACAATTGATATTTTCTCAGCTGCTGTTTTCTTACGGTTTTGAGACAAGCACCAGATCGGAATAGATGATCCAGTCTGAAGTTATCGTGTCGTCGAAATCAAACTCGGCTGCGTCGGGGCTGCTGTCGACATGCCAGCTGCTTACGACGACCGTGGGATCTCCCTCGAAAGAATCGGACGGCCTTTCAACCTTCTGCCCGTCTTTGACATCATAGTTCGACCGATTGTTTTCAGTGTAGACGAACGTCACTCTGTGGTACGGTGTACCCAGCGAGACATTTCCGTAGCTCCCGATAAGCTCGCCCAACGCGGCCTCGTCGCCGCTGTAACAGGATATCGTCGCGCTGCCGACAATGCTGGAATTCTGCAGCCCGGAGATGAACTTTGTGATCTCCCCGTAATTATTGTCCGTCAGCTGATCGACCGTCAGATCCATGTCGTAATAAAGAATACCGTTTTCGGGCATTTCATTAAACACGTAATGCATGAGGAGTCCGTCAGATGAAGCGCCGACCGAGGAAGAAGAAATGCCGTATTCAGACAGATCCTGCAGACCGGTCCCATTTCCGTTTCTCGCGAAATCCGAACCTGCCAGCAGCGTAACGTCGACCGTAACCGAATCGCCTTCAACTGAATAGGATGTGTAATTCCCGTCGGATTCGCCGCTTACCGCAGTGTCGCCGGAAGTGACGGACACCGCAAACATTTCGCTGTCATAAGCCGGGATCCTGAAGGTAAACACGCCGGCGGCATATGGGTTATTGTTTGCGTACCCCTTCGCGTATAATGTTTTGTTTTCAGTAATCGCCGTGGAAAGATCGAATTCCGTCTTTCCGTTCTCGTCAATGTACCAGTTTTCGACTGTAATGTATTCTCCGGTCTCTTCACCGTTGTCATCATAGATCGGGAAGCTGTTGATATCTTCCGCGTCCACGGTGTCAAGGACCGACAGTCCGTGGATGACGTTTATCATCGTTGAGTTGAAATGCACGTCGTCCTTCGGGAAGTACGAGAAATACACCTGGTGGGTCAGCAGGCTTGCGTAAAGCCGGATATTTGCGTTGACCGGGGTAGTCGAACTGAACTGGTACTCAAGTTCAGGATCCGAATACCATCCGTTTACAGAATAGGTTCCGGTCGAGTCAGTCGTTGGGAGTGTCACTGATGAACCCTTGGAAACATACACCTGCTCGGAGTAAGGTTCAGACCCTTCCTTGTAAATATAATTGAAAGTTACCACCATCTTTTTTGCCCATGTTCCGCTAAGTTCAACATCACCTGCGGGCATGGCAAGGCTTTCGGTGATCTTGGCGCTGCCGTTATACCATCCGTCAAAATCGTATTCTTCATACTCCTCCGGCAATTCTATGCTGACAGTATCGCCGAAAACCACTGAGGTCTGCGCGGGGACCTGGTAATCAGCCGGAACATCGCCGGACACAGTGTAGGACAGGTTATATGAAAGCCTGTTATAGAATACATCGATCACAGTTTCGTCACCGGATGCAACGATCTGCTGGTCGACTGCCATCGCCTCAAATCCGTCGATCACCTTGGCCTCAGCCTCGGTCTCTTCGCCGACTATTCCCTTGAGAGTCTCACGTTCGTCCTCTGCTTCGGTGTATCCGTCTGATCCGAGATCCTGAAGCATATGTCTGACGGTGTAATTGGCTTCCATCTTCCAGGTGCCGCTCACCACAACGTCCTCGTCGGGCATCGCAAACGAGCTTACTATTTCGCTGTTGTAATACCAGCCGTCAAAAATGTATCCCTCCTGCGCCGAAACGGAAGCAAGAGAAACAGTGGCTCCGACGTTGCAGGTCATCTCCTTCGGCACTTCAAATCCGTTGGGGATATTTCCTTCTGCCTCGTAAGTGACGCGGTGAGTTACAAACGGCTCAAAGCGCGCGTAAAGAGATATGGATGAAGTTATCGGAGTTGCAGGATCGAACTCAGTCGTCAGATCGCTGTCGGAGCACCAGCAGACGATGGGGCTTCCGTCATATTCCGAGGGAAGGCTCGCGGCTGAACCTCTTCTTACCTGGATCTGCTCGGGCTCCGCTCCGGTGCCGGCAGGTTCGTAATACAGAGAAACTGTATAATTTGTGGTTTGCTGAGAACCGCCTCCGGTGCTGCTGCCGGAGCTTTCCGAGCCGGAGGAAGCTGCCGCATCCGGGGTATCTTCCGGGATCCCGTCCGGGAGGGACGCCGCGGATACCGCACCGGAAGCGCTGACCTGGTCTTTATCTTCGAATACAGGGTCTACCTGTTCAAACGGACGCGAGCTGCTTCCGACGGCACCTTCATCAAGGATCGTCTTTGCGGCGTCATCCGCGGCTTTGTCGGCACTTTCGTATTTGTCACCCTGTTCGTTAACGTCATTCAAAATGTCCTGCTTCAGGTCTTCCTTCTGCTGATCGGTCATGCCGTTGATGCCGAAAGTCTCCCTGAAGCCGGTAAGCACGCGTCCGGACGCGTCCTCGTCGACTATCATTATTTTCCTGGTCTCGGGCTGAAGGTCGTTTATGGTTATCGACCCGGCAAGAGGAGTAACCTGAACCGCTCCGCCGAGGATAAAGCCCTGACCCGCGTCCGCGTGTACAAAAGAATCAAGGAATTTGCTGAAGCTGTCCGTGCTGCCTTCCAGCATTCCGAGGGAGGTCGCGCCGGTAACAGGATCGTAACTGATTTCAACGCCTGTCCCGCGGATGCCTGTTACAGCGTTTGTGGTATGGATATTCACACTGCTTGTCGCGGGCAGTTTTTCCGCGATATCGGTAACCACGGTTCCGGATTCGAGCATAACCTCGGACTTGCTGCCGGCTTTCTTTAAACTCATCTTGGACGAAGATTCCAGCATCAGAGCCGTTTTGTTGTCCAGAGAGATATAAGCGCTGCTCTTTGAGCCGGTCTTTATCTTATAACCGGTGTAAAGCAGCATGCCTTCGCGGGCCGTAACCTTCGTGCCTGACGCGTTCGTTACTGTTACGGTTCCGGTCACCTTCTCGAGTTTGACCGACGCCGCGGTGCCCTTGCTGCTTGCCGCGAAGACGGAGGCCGCCGATCCAAATATAAGCGCCGCAGACAGAAGTATCGCTAAAAGCTTTTTCATCGTCTATACCTCCCAGGCCTTGCTCTCTTCGAAAAGCGCAAGAATATTCCCGTCCATGGAGCCCTCCTCCACCATGCTGTGAAGGATCGAAAGCGCCTTTTCGACAGGCATACCGGGTTTGTACGGCCTGTCGCGCGCGGTGAGCGCGTCAAATACGTCCAGTATGGTCAGCAGCCTGACTTCGTCAGGAATGACCTTCTTCATGACGTTTTCTTTCTTCTTGTCTTCCTCATAAATATCCTGACCGTCCGCGTCCTTGCCGAGCAGATGGTTGGGGTATCCTTTTCCGTTGAGCAGCTCGTGGTGCATTGCTGCCCAGACCGGCGTGTTCTCGTACTGCTTCGGGAAGAATACTTCGCTGAGTATCTTCGCGGTGGCGGTAACATGGCTCTCCATGATCTGCCGCTCCTCCGCGGTCAGCGTGCCCTTGCGCACCTGAAGATCCGTAAACTCCTCGTCTGTGAGCCACTTGTGGACTTCGCCGTTCTCGTCGGTAAAGGTCCTTTCCCCTAGTTCCATGACCCTTGCGAGGTCCGGATCGGGAAGGAAGCCCTGAGTGTTGACCTTCTTTATGAATTCTGAGATGTCGCCGAGCTCCGCGAGGCGCGCTTCCGCGTCCTCAGCGGGGATCCTGCCCTCGAGCGCGTCGATCCTGGTCAAAAGCCCTATTATGCGAAGGCGTCCGAGCACGTCGTCGAGCTTTGGCCCGAGCCTGCTGGACTTGTCCATTACCTCAAGCGGAACGACCAGCTTGCCGACGTCGTGCAGCCATACGCTCATAAGGAAAGCGTCGCGCTTGCCGTTGTCGAAGTTCAGATCCTTTGTGCTCTTTCCTGAAGCGCTGAGCCAGTCGATAAACTTTTCGCCGTACTTTACCATATTGCGGGTATGGTTGGCGTTGTACGGGGTGCGCTGGTCTATTGCCGTGGACAGGGCTCTGACCAAAGAACTCAGCAATTCCCTAATCTGCTGGGAATACTGCATATTGGTAAGGCTGATTGCCGCAAGAGACGCCATGGCGTTTGTAAGGAGCTCGATCTCCGGCCTGAATCCGACTACGGTCTTTTCCAGATCTTCCTTGCGGACTGTCTTTACGCCGTCAGGCAGCGCGTTGATAAGCTGTACCGCGCCTATAAGCTCCCCCTTGTCGTTGGCGAGCGGCACTACGAACATGGTGCCCGTAAAATAACCTGTCATCTCGTCATAGCGCATGGATCCGGAAAAATCGAAGCGCTCGTCGTCGCGGACGCTGTCGATATGGACCGGTTCGTTGTGCATGACCGAATACGAACTGACATACTGCGGCTGAAGCGGCACCGGCGGGAATCCGATCGGATCGTCATGGCCGCCCTGCCTGAGGCCGATGGACTTCGTGACCATGCGGCAGAAGTGCAGACCGTCGTCTTCCAGAAGGTAAAGCGTTCCCGCGTCGCAGTTGTTGAGTTCCATAGCCTTGTCGAGGATATCGGAAAGCAGCTGTTCACGGTCTGTCTGCGAAGTAATGCTGAGACATATGTTAAGGAATGTCTCCATGCTGCGCTTCTGTTCTTTTGTCTGGTCTTTACGGCCTGTCACAGTTCTATCTCCTCGCCTTCGTAGGCTAAGTTTACACTTGGATCTATGTAGTAGACGTCTTCGGTCGCCCTGTCGAGGTCGACGTCTTTATGATATGGGTCGTGGTGGACGATGAGCGTTCTTCTTGCGTGGCAGAGCTGTCCGAACTCAGCCGCGTCGGTCCAGCTGTTGTGGCCGAAACCGGCCTTGCCGCCGAGCTCCACCGGCGTGTACTGCCCGTCTATGAGCAGGAGGTCGGCCTTCATCGCGAATTCCGCCATTTCCGCGCGGTTTGCGTCCGTAATGGTGCAGTCCGTCGCGTAGACTATGGTCTTGCCGAGCGCGCTCAGTTTTATAAGGCAGCAGCCGTTCGGATGGACCGCTTCCATAATGTTTATACGTATTTCCGGCTCTCCCGGCAGTATCATTCCGTCCTCGAGCGGGGCGTAAATGAAATTCGCGGGCAGCTTGTCCGTATTGACCGGCCAGGTCGGATCCTCAAGGTACGCGTCGACCTGGTCTTTTATGGTCTTCCCGTTTCTTGTCTTTCCGTAGACATGGAAGGTAAAGTCCTTGCTGAACGCCGGGAAACACATCGGAAGGCCGAGCAGATGGTCCGCGTGAGTGTGGGAGAACAGAAGAGTCAGTTCTTTTTCGCCCTCTTTAAGCATATCGTTCACGCGGAGTATGCCCGTGCCCGCATCCAGCACGACAAGCCTCTCGCCTATACGTATTCCGTAGGAGCTCGTAGCCCCTCCGTAGTTCTCAAATTCTTTGCCGCTGCGGGGGATCGAGCCTCTGCAGCCTAATACTTTCAGTAAAATTTTCATACTTCTACACCTGGATAATATAATAACTTAAATCAAGCAAATACTCAATAAAAAAGCGTCCCGCTGTCACAAAAAGACACGGGGCGCAGAATGCCTCAGACATATTGATTTCAGATGTTTGTGAACGCTTCGCGCTGGACCTGTTTGGCCTTCATATAGTTGTAATAAACTATAGCTCCGAGGACTATCACAACACCGATTATCGACACCGGTGTAAGCATCTCTTTGTAGACCACTGCTACAAGGATGGGATTGAGCACCGGCTCCAGAGCGGTGAGCAGGCTTGCGGTGACGGGATTGACCGTTTTGAAGCCCGCGGCAAGCAGGATGTTGGCAAGAGCCACCTGAAACACGCCGAAGCAGAGCACCGCGATCAGCGTTGACGAAGGAGCTCCGGCAATGTCCGTCCTGACAAGCCAGGGAAGCCCGACGAGGCCGCAGATGAAGTTCGTGACAAGCAGCGACGAGAACGCGTCCGAATCAGAGCGTGTGCCGAGCACGTAGAAGCTGGCGTAGCAGATTCCCGCTATGAGGCCCAGCAGATTGCCGAGCGCGTTTCCGCCGGAAAGGCTGTCGATAAAGAAGAACACTATTCCGGCAAATATCAGCACGCAGGCGCGGATGTCCAGCTTGTCCGGCTTCTTTTTAAGTATAAACAGAGAGATCAAGATGACCCAGATGGGCGAAGTGTATTCCAGAACTATGGCGTTTCCGGCTGTCGTAAGCTGCGTGGCGAAGGTAAAGATTATATGCGTCAGCGTCTGCGCCAGCGAGCACAGCAGCACGCGCGCGTTAAAGCGTATGCGGTGATGCGTCAGGAGCAGATACGGCAGCACTATGCAGAACGATATCATGTGCCTTGCCCCGTTTACAGCCATCGCGTTCCAGGGGATCAGCTTTACGAAAAGTCCTCCGGTGCTGAAGATGATCCCGGAGAGTATGGTCAGCAGAGTGCCTCTTGTTCTTGCTTTTTCATCTATTACAGGTATCATTCTTTTTCCCGAAGTTCGTCAGCTATCCTGCTTATTTTTGCGAGTCTGTGGTTGAGGCCGGATTTTCCTATCGGAGGATCGCCGAGAGCGGCAAGGTCCGCGAGCGAAAGCTCCGGATTGTTAAGCCGCAGTTCGGCTGTCACGCGCAGCTTTTCCTGCAGAAAATCCAGCGTTTTTGTCCTCTGGATATAACGTATGTCCGCAAGCTGTTTCTGAGCCACGTTGACTGTCTTGTCGAGGTTGGCGTTCTCGCAGTTGCTTATGCGGTTTGCGCGGTTCCGGACTTCCTTTGTGACCATCGTGTTCTGGAAATCCAGCAGCTGTCCGGACGCGCCTATCAGACCCAGGAAATCCGAGATCTGCTCCCCGTCCTTCATATAGACCACATATTTGCCGCGGCGTTCTGTTATGCCTGACCTTAGTCCCATCGACGAAATGAGTTTTTTTACGTCGTTAGCCATGTATCCGCTCGCGCAGCTGAGCTCCAGATGGTAGCCCCTGGCAGGATCGCTTACCGATCCGGCAGCGAGGAAGATGCCGCGCAGGGCCGCCTTTTTGCAGCAGCGCTTTTTGATTATTGACTGCGTAAGCCCGTCGGTAATGTAGTTGCTTCCCTCACGGATGCTGAGTATGCCGGTCTCGCGCAGTATGGCCTCGGCGTTCATGTCCGGGGTTATGTGCAGCGTAAACGAATGCCCCCTGGATATCGGGGCGTCGCTCATCGAAAGCGAGGTCTTGGCGCCGAAGTATTCCTTGATCGACGTAATGAAAAAACGCGCGACCGCGGGATTGTCCGTGGTCACCCTTATTCCCATCTTTCCGCCGCTTAAAGTTATGCTGCCCGCAAAGCGCAGGAACGACGCGATCTGCGCGAGCTGACAGCATTTTTTTTCGGTCTTGAGCGTGGTCAGTTCTTTTTTTGTGTCCGAAGAGAACGACATGTTTTATTTTATATCCCTGTGGGTCGTGCTGATGTTGCGGCCGTTTTCCTTCAGTATGTCCGAAAGCTCGTTGGCCATGGTCACGCTCCTGTGCTGGCCACCCGTGCAGCCGAAGGCTACGACCAGATGGTACTTGCCCTCGTTGATGAACGCCGGGATAGTGGATTCCAGCATGCCCGCGACAGTGTGGAGGAAGCGGTGCGACAGCTTGGAACGCATAACGTATTCCCTGACCTTTTTGTTGTTGCCGGTAAGCTTTTTGAGACTTGCGACATAGAAGGGGTTAGGAAGGAACCGTGTATCGAAAACGAAATCCGCCTCTGCCGGGATGCCGTTCTTGTAGCCGAAAGACATTATCTCCATGGTGAAGCTGTCGTTTTCGTCTGACTGGAGGAGACTCTTTATCTGCTTGTTGAGCCCCGCGGTCTTGAGGCCGGTGGTATCGATGACGAAAGACGCCTTCTTCTTGATATCCCCGAGCTTCTCCTTTTCCCTCGCTATGCCTTCAGCGATGCTTCCGCCGTTTGACATCGGGTGTATGCGGCGGGTCTCCTTATAGCGGCGCAGCAGGGTCTGGTCCGACGCCTCAAGGTACATGATGCGGTAGCTGACCCCGGCCTTTTCGAGCTCTTCGAGACTTGTCAGAAGATCCTCAAAAAACAGGCCGCCGCGGATATCCACGACAAAAGCAGCCTTATCGATCTCCGCCCCGCTGCTTCCGGCAAGGCTTACGAATTCTGTCATAAGGCGCGGAGGCATATTGTCCACGCAGTAGTACCCGAGATCTTCCAGGCAGTTGACAGCCTGGCTCTTTCCGGCTCCCGAAAGACCGGTCACTATCATTAACTCCAATAGAATTCCTTTCTCAGGTTGATTATCCTTGACGGGTCGAGCCCGGCTTCCTCAGCGCGCGCGATAGCCTTGTCCGCCGCCCCTACATCCTGCGGAGTGTGGGCGTCGCTGCTGATTATGAATTTTACGTCATAACGCATGGCCTGCTTTATTCCTTCGACTGTAAGGCAGCCGTGGCGGTTGTTGATCTCCAGCAGCGTCTCGGTCCCGCGGCAGGCGGACGCGATGGCGTCTATGTCGAAGCTAGCCTTGGCCCCCGGGTGGCTTATCACATCGATCTTGTTGACGTCAAGCGCGTTGAGAACAAGGTCGGTATTGTGTATCATGGCGCGCTGCGCGGATCGGCCGGTAACGCTGTACCACCAGCCTCCGGCGTGGGTCGCCACAGAGCGGAACGGCGCTTCCCCGAGCACTCCGAAGTGATATCCTGCGATAATGTAATCGAAAAGCTTAAGATCCTCCGGCGCGACGTCAAGACGCCCGGAAAAGTTGATGATATTGGCTTCGACGCCGAGGCGAAGATCCAGCTCCGGGTGGAGCTCCCTGGACCTGGCCAGATCGAGCCGCATCTCCGGGATCTTCTTCATATCTATGCCGTAGCCTATATGCCCCGGGCCGTGGTCGGAAATGCCGAGGATCTTTAAGCCGGCCGCGACCGCGGCAGCGGCATTGTCCTCGATGCTGCCCTTGCCGTGGGAATAAGTAGTATGCGTATGGATGTCGTAATAAAGTTTACTCTCCAATTATCCTGACCTCCGGTTCCAGAAGGACTCCGTATTTATCCATAACGGTCTCGCGGATCACATGCATAAGATCAAGAACGTCTGTCGCTGTGGCTCCGCCCGCGTTTATAAGAAAACCCGCATGCAGCTCGGAGACCTGTGCGCCGCCCACAGTAAGGCCTTTGAGCCCCGCGTCTTCAATGAGCTTTCCGGCGAAATGACCCTCGGGACGCTTAAAAAAACTGCCCGCGCTCGGATAGCTCAGAGGCTGCTTCGTCGTGCGTTTTTCGGTAAGCTCCGCTATCTTAGCGTCTATCTCGTCCTGTTTCCCGAACGGCAGCTCGAAACTTACGGAAAGTATGGTCTCGCCGTTTTCCATGTATACGCTGTGACGGTAGGAAAGATCCATTTCCTCAACGTCCCTCACGATAATGTTTCCGTTCCGGTCGACAGATCTTGCCGAGGAGACAAAGTCCTTCATCTCCCCGCCGTACGCCCCGGCGTTCATAAACAGGCCGCCTCCTACCGAACCCGGAATTCCTGTCGCGAATTCAAGACCTGTGTATCCGGCGGACGAAACCAGCTTTGCCGCGTGAGCGAGCTTTGCTCCCGCGCCGGCGGTCATGCGGATAAAGTACGGAAGCTGCGCGCCTTCGGCGAACGGGTCGAGCGGGCTGCCCGGAAGAGTCTCGAACGAAATATCGGCGAGTCCTGCGCCTATATGCACGACCGCGCCGTCGTAACCTTTATCGGAGAAGAGCACGTTTGAGCCGTTGCCGAGCACCATGTACTCCGCTCCGCGGGAATTCAGCGTTTCAAGTACAAATAAAAGCTGCTCCAGGGAACCGGGTTCCGCCAGCAGCGCGGCGTTCCCGCCGCAGCGGAAGCTGGAATAAGCAGCCATGGAGCAATTTTCGATAAGCCGGTCTTCGCCGAGCCGGCCGAGCAATTCTTTTCTTATATCCGAATAATTAATTTTCGTTCACCTCCGCGGCTCTGCGGTTCAGCTGCAGCACGGCTTCGGCGCGGTTTAAGACGCTGCGCTCCAGCATGCCTTCAAAGGCTTCATACTCACCCTTGTTTACGTACGCGTCGATCATCTTATTGTATTCTATGTCGCCCACTGTAAGCGACGGCAGCGGATAGCCCTCCCTGATGAGGCAGTATGCCAGCAGAAGCCCCGCCATCACAGGCGTATCCTTTCCAAAGGGATACAGGCGGCAGAACTCCAGGTGCAGCATGGCCGCCCACTTTAAAGCAGGCGTAACTCGCCTCTCCTGCACTGCCCTGCGGAGCAGTCCGTCAGTCTCGGCCGCGATGTTTTTATAGAACGGCGGAATGTGGTTCCACTCGTAGACCACGGGGTCGTCAGCGCGGAATTCCGGCGCATAACCGAGGAGCATGCCTCCCCAGCGGCGCAGAAGCTTGACGTCGGCGCTGCTGTCCATCTCGGCGCAGCTGCGCATGTCCTTATAGACCGCAGAATAGCCGGTAATGAAATTGTACGCATCAATAGGAGCATCCTCGACGATCTTTCCGTCGAGGATGTCTACGATAACTCTTTTTTCAACTGCTTCGCCCATTATGCGCAGAGAGGAATAAAGCCAGTACCAGAGGTCGCTCTGCTCCAGCCAAATACGGAACTCGCGGTTTACGACGCCAAGCTCGCGCATCTCTTTAATTTTCCGGTCTATAAGCTCCTGCATAATGATCGATCATATATCGGGTTAAGGCTCCCCGAACGGAAACGTTACTTTCTTCTTATAAGGAAATACAATCCGGCCGCGATAAGAAGGACAGCAAAGAGAAGCGTCGAACTTATACGTGGTATAAAGTATTTTAACAGAATCAGCCCGCCTATTGCAACGAGGATAATGCCTAATGTCCTGCTGTCGCGGACGGCGTTGGCGCTGCGCTGCTGCGTATTGCCGTGATTCTGGCCGGGATTCGGGATATTGAAGTGACGGGTCTCCTGGGCGGGACGTTCAGCCTTCGGGGCTTCCTGCCCGGGCGCTGCCGTTCTGAAAGTCTCAGCCCTGGGAGCCTCTCTCTTAGGAGCCTCCTGCTCCGGACCGGCATAAGCTGCCCTTTCCTGATAGCTGACAGGTTCAGGTTCCTTTTCGGCCGCAGGCTTTGCCTCCGGCTGAACTTTCGGCTGAACCTCCTGCGCGGAATAGCTGTAGTTCTGATACGCGGTGTTCCTCTCCGCGGCGTACGGTCCGTTCTGCTGAGCAAAATACGCCCTGCGCGCCTCTTCCTCCTGGGCGGCCTTCAGCTCGTCCGGGATAAGGATGGCGCATACGATGTAGAGGATAAGCCCCGAACCGACAGCGATCGAAAGCAGCACAAACAGCAGCCTTACGATCAGGGAATCGATTCCAAAGTATTCGGCAAGTCCCCCGCACACACCGAAAAGCACCTTATCCGTGCTCGATTTGCGTAGCCTTTTGATTTCCATTGTTGTTCCCCCTGTTTAAAACTCTTTATTAATGTTTGGCGCCGAAATCCTTCATGCTTATATTCAGGTCGACGTTGCCTTTTATTCCGCTGACGGAGCCCTGGTTGGTGTACTGCCAGACGTTGAATTCGTACGGATAGTACGGCCTGTTGAAGTACTGGGCAAACCATTTCTCATAATCCGTCAGCCTGTCAAGCTCAAGCTCTTCCACAAACCAGCGTATGGCGCAGTAGAGCATGGGCGTGTAGCCTTTTTCCTTTACGCGCTCACAGAAGGCGATCACGTAGTCGGTGCGCTCCGGAGCAGTAAGCCCTATGGTGCGCACATTGGATCCGCCGCTTCCGGCTTCTTCGATGTCGAGAACGATCGGCCAGGTAATATTGTACGGCCGGATAGTCTCCATAACGAAATCAGCCTCTTCGACGGCCTCTTCCTCGCTGATCGCCTGGGTCACGAAATAAATGCCCACAGCGACCCCGCTCTTGATGGCACCGGTCACGTTCTTTTCGAATTCCTTGTCCAGGACCAGCTTGCCGGACTCGTAGCCGCGGTATCCGAGGCGGATGAACGCGAATTTGACGCCGTCGGCGGCGACCTTCTCCCAGTCGATCTCGCCCTGGTAGCTGGAAACATCTATGCCCTTGACGGACTTTGTCTCGCCGTTTTCGACATATTCAAATTCCTTGTGCTTCGTCGAAAGACGGGTAAGATTGGTCCAGTCATGTTCGCACAGAGGCAGATCCTTGTTGATCGGCGTGTAGGTGAACTTGCCGCTGGACGATTTGTAAAGTATAAGGTCCGGGAATATGCGCTGCGCAAGCTCCCACATGGAGCTGCTGGTATCCATCTCCGAGGTGAGTTCGTCCGCGCTTATAGTCGCAGTCTCCGCTGCGTCCTCAGCCTCGGAAACGGGGTCCGTATCGGACGGAGGCACTGCGCCGTCCGGTTTTGCGCTGACGGTGCTTTCCGCGGGCTGCCCGGAGGACTGATCCTTCCAGCCCGTCGGCATGCCGCCGCAGGCCGCCAGGGACATTACCATGGCGATGCTGAGCAGACATGCAGTTATTCTGTTTATCTTCTTCATCTATTTCCTGCCGGAAAGCCGCTCCGGCTGCCTATTCATTTTGAGATCCGCGCCTTCAGGGCGCTCTACCGCTTCTGACATGCCATTGTACCATAGTTTTTGTGTAGATTGAATAAAGTTATTGCAATAACACAGTGAACTCAGATAAGTGAATGCCGCTGCCGCTATAACTATAAGCAATTCCACTCACAAAGATCAATCATCTGTATATTATAATGTTATTATTTCCGTGATTTTATGCTATACTTATAAAATTAGAAAAATTTAACTTTTTCCCGTGTATACGGGCAGAAATACACATTGATCGCTGATTGGAGGATCTATATGAAGAAAAGAAATGTTGGTGTCGGACGTTTCATTCTGTGCATGATCCTGTCGCTGCTGCTGGCAGCGCAGGCAGTCTTTATATCATTTGCCTCAGGTACAGTTCTAAATGCCTCCGGAGTTACAAACCGTCCGGTCTCTGTGGATCCCACAGGGCGCACCGAAGGCTTCTCCGCGGTGCTGTACAACAACACCAACGGCCTGCCCACTTCCGAAGCAAACGCCATAGCGGAGACGAGCGAGGGCTTTATCTGGATCGGAAGCTACGGCGGTCTTATCCGCTACGACGGCAACACATTTACCCGCATGGATTCGACCACCGGCCTGAGCAGCGTAAAATGCCTGTATGTGGACAGCCGTGACCGCCTGTGGATCGGCACCAACGACAACGGGATCGCGGTCATGGAACGCGGCGAGCTGCAGCAATGGGGCAAACTGGACGGAATGAAATCAGCCCACACCCGCGCCATTGCCGAGGACGATAACGGAACTATATATATCGCGACGACATGCGGCATAGCCATGATCGACCCTGAGGGCAGCCTCAAAATGATGGAAGGGGAAACTGTTTCTGACGCCAACATGCGCGACCTGCGCAAAGGAGCCGACGGCATAATCTACGGCCTTACAAATCTCGGCGATCTTATGCGGATCAGGGACGGCGCTGTGATCAGCTTCCTCAGCACCGAAGACAGCGGGATAAAAGGCGTGGGATCCATACTCCCCGATCCCGAAACGCCCGGAAAGATCTATTTTGAAGGCGGCGATTTCTGTTTTTATCACGCGACTCTGGGCGACACCCTCACCGATCTCGAGCCTATGGACATTCAGCCGCTGAGTTATGTCCAGCAAATAGAATATATAGACGGCAAGATCTGGATCTGCTCCTCATACGGCATAGGAGTTCTGGACGGAAACGGCATCCGTGTGCTCGACAACCTGCCTATGAGTAATTCCGTCGGCCATGTCATGACGGACTATCAGGGCAACCTCTGGTTTACTTCCACGCGTCAGGGCGTAATGAAAGTAGTGCCCAACCAGTTCTCCAATCTGTTTGACCGGTTCGGCCTTCCTGAACGGGTCGTCAATTCAACATGCATGCTCGACGGAAAGCTTTTCGTCGCAACGGACAACGGCCTTATCGTAATCGGAAGCAACGGTCCGCTGTCGAGCCTTCGTCTTAAAGAGAGCGTGACGGTCCCCGGCGCGGACGCCGAGGCGGACGATCTTATCGCCCTGCTCGACGGATGCCGCATCCGCTCGATAATCCGCGACAGCAAGGACAGGCTGTGGATCGCCACATGGCGCAAATACGGCTTGCTCTGCTATGACCACGGCCAACTGATCACGATCACAAACGGCGACAGCCCGATCTCAAACAGCATACGCGCCGCATGCGAACGCGAGGACGGCACCATACTCATGGCTCTGACCGGAGGCGTAAGCGTTATTGACGGCGACAGGATCATCGCAAACTACACCGAAAAGGACGGCATTACCGATACCGAAAGCCTCTGCGTATGCGAAGGCACCAACGGGGACATCGTCCTCGGAAGCAACGGGGGCGGCATCTATATTATCGACAGCAGCGGCGTAAAGCAGACCATCAATGTCGAAGACGGACTGCCTTCGGACATCGTCATGCGCCTTAAGCGCGACCCGAACAGGGACATCATCTGGATAGTCACCAGCAGCGCCATAGCGTACATGACCCCGGACTACAAGGTTACGACGGTAAACAAATTCCCGTACACCAACAACTTCGACATGTGCGAAAACAGCAAGGGCGATATGTGGGTCCTCAGCAGCAACGGCATCTACGTGACGCCGACAGAAGAACTGCTTGCCAACGAAGATATCAACCCGGTCTATTACAGCATAGCCAACGGCATACCCTGCATCACTACCGCAAATTCCTACAGCGACGTTACTCCCGAAGGCGACCTGTACATCGCCGGAAGCACGGGCATCTGCAAGGTCAACATCGAATCGTCCTTCGAGAACGTCAACGACCTTAAAGTGGCGGTGCCTTTTGTCGATATCGACGGAGAGCGCCTCTATCCGAACGAGGACGGTTCGTTCACCATACCGTCAGACATGCAGAAGCTTACAGTCCACAGCTTTGTATACAGCTATTCGCTGAGCAACCCGCAGGTAAGCTATCAGTTGGAAGGCTTTGAGCAGCACAGCACCACCGTAAACCGCAGCGAACTAATGCCAGTTGACTACACCAACCTGCGCGGCGGCAAATATAACTTCGTCATACAGCTCCACGATTCCATGGGCCGCGGCAACAAGGAAGTGTCCGTCAGCATCGTCAAGGAAAAGGCGTTTTACGAACAGACCTGGTTCCTTATCGGCGCAGGGCTGCTGCTTCTGCTTATAATCGCGGCGTTCGTACGGCTGTACGTAAAGAGAAAGACCCAGAAGCTCTTAAAGAAGCAGCAGGAGAACATGACCTTTATCCGCGAGATCACCGAAGCGTTCGCGAAGGTCATAGATATGAAGGACAAATACACCAACGGCCATTCGACCCGCGTGGCAAAGTATACGGCTATGCTTGCCGAAGAGCTTGGCTATGACGAGGAGACCGTCGAGAAGTATTACCGCATAGCGCTGCTGCACGATATAGGAAAGATTGGCGTTCCGCCCGAAGTGCTTAACAAGAACGGCAAGCTGACCGACGAAGAGTTCGAGATCATCAAGTCTCACACCTCTCAGGGTTACGAAGCTCTCAAGGATATCAGCATCATGCCGGAGCTCTCCGTCGGAGCCCAGGCCCACCATGAGCGGCCGGACGGCAGGGGTTATCCCAACCATCTCAAGGGCGACGAGATCCCTCGCGTGGCGCAGATCATCGCCGTCGCGGACTGCTTCGACGCAATGTACTCGAACCGTCCGTACAGAAACCGCATGAACTTCGACAAGGTCGTTTCCATCATAAAGGAGGTCTCCGGCACCCAGCTTGAGGCTGACGTCGTCCAGGCATTCCTGCGTCTGGTCGACAAAGGCGAACTCCGCGACCCGGATGACCACGGCGGCGGAAGCACGGAAAATATCGAGAACATCCGGAACAAGCAGTAAAATTCCGGGCCGTCCTTAAGCAGGCATATCAAAAAATAAACAGTACCAAATCTTTATCAGATTTGGTACTGTTTTGGTGAAGGCGGCGGGAGTACGCTGCGCTCAGCGCGCCGCCACGAATCCGGGGTCGGATTCGGGCGCCTTGCCGTGCTCGCGACTTCACGGTCCGGCCGCTTTCGCGCCCGGCCGTTTCGAGACCCCGCTTACGCGGCTTCCCCTCCCCGCAGGCATTAGAAAAGACCAGGTTAATACCTGGTCTTTTCTAATGGTGAAGGCGGCGGGAGTTGAACCCGCGTCCGAAAGCACATCCGCCAGACTTTCTCCGAGCGCAGCTGATGGTTTAGATTTCGCCCCTTCGGTCGCCCGTCAGCAGGCTAAGGAAGACGCTATTCCGTACGTTCACTCTCTTACCGGAAACTCAGAGGCGTGTTACCTGCATAGTCGACGCCGGATCCTTAAGCTGCAGGTGACAAAAGGCCGACGCGCGGGCTGCTAATTAAGCAGCAAGTGCGAAATTGTTTGTTCTTTTAGCGTTTCTTTTAAACGGGTCATTTTTAACGAAGACCTGACCGACTTCGGCTCGCTTACCCAACTTCCACACCCCCGTCGAAACCTTTACGCCCCCGTGAGTGCCGCTTGGCAGCAAGGATATGATAGCACAAAGCGGCGGAAAGTGAATTACAAAAACATTACGGTATGGTGAAAAAAGTGTGGACATTTTGAATATTACTATAGACAATGCGGCCTCAACACTTTAAATTATAGATTTATATAGGGGTTTAGAACTATGCTTAAGGAATATGTAAAACGTTTTGGTATCTGCATCCTTGGTCTCGCAGTGTTTTCACTGGGAATGATGCTCAGCGTGCTGGCGGGATCTGCGGGGACAAACGGCTGGAA
>JAFYFK010000113.1 GCA_017543805.1 Bacillota bacterium
GCTCATAAATGCCTGTACGCGCGGCTTGATGGCTCCGAAATAATGATCTTCCAGCTCCTGGCCTTTTGGCGGTTTTGCGCCGAAGAGCGTCCGGTCGGTGTAGATCAGGTCGTCGCGCTTAAGGTACATCGCGCGGTCGACGAGGAAGTATTCCTGCTCAGGCCCGACGTTCGTGACCACGCGCTTTACATAGCCTTTTCCGAAGAGCTTGAGTATGCGCAGGGCCTGCCTGTTGAGCGCTTCCATGGAGCGAAGCAGAGGAGTTTTCTTGTCCAGCGCTTCACCGCTGTAGGAGCAGAAAGCGGTGGGAATGCAGAGCGTTTTGTCTTTAATGAAGGCGTAGCTGCTGGGATCCCATGCGGTGTAGCCGCGGGCTTCGAAGGTTGCCCTGAGGCCTCCCGACGGGAAGCTGGAAGCGTCCGGCTCGCCCTGTATAAGCTCCTTGCCGGAGAACTCCATTATCACGCGGCCGTCCGGCGCCTTGCCTATAAATCCGTCGTGCTTTTCCGCGGTTATGCCGGTGAGCGGCTGGAACCAGTGGGTGAAGTGCGTGGCGCCGTTTTCGACGGCCCAGTCGCACATTGCGGCGGCTACGGAATCGGCAATGGCCGGATCCAGCGGCTTGCCTTCTTCGATAGTCTTATGAAGCGAGTTGTAGACCGCGCCTGGCAGCTTTGCCCGCATTACTTTATCGTCAAATACTTTGCTTGCGAAGATCTCGGTAGTAGACATTTTTATCTCCTTATATGATTTCATTTGTTTTGCAGCGCCTGTAGTGTGACTTTTTTGTTTTTGATGATCATCACATTACATAAAGCTTGCAGCGATACGTTATTTGGGTCCGGTTTCATGTGACTTTTTTAAATCAGATACTTGTCACATTAATATTTGCCATTGCACGGTTCAAACGCCTGGCATTTTTCATGTGACTTTATTTCTATTTCAGATTGTCACATGATTTATCGCCTTTATTTTTGTGAAAATCCGCGCCTGCGTAGTGTTATTATTCCTGAATCTGAAAAAGTCACATGATATATGAGTTTCAGCTGCGGTCGACCTGTGGATCGCTCCGCTTTTTACTCAAGCGCTGCGGCGATGAAGCCTACAAACAGCGGATGCGGTTTATTGGGACGGCTCTTGAATTCCGGGTGGTACTGGACACCGACAAAGAACGGCCGGTCCGTGATTTCGACCGTCTCCACCAGCAGCCCGTCGGGCGAAAGCCCGCTTATCGCAAGACCCGCGGATGTCAGCGCCTCCCGGTAGTCGTTGTTGAATTCGTAACGGTGGCGGTGGCGCTCGGAGATCTTAAGGTGTCCGTAGCAGCGTTCCATCGTCGTCCCCGGCACAATATTGCAGGGATAAGCGCCGAGCCGCAGCGTGCCGCCCTTGTCAATCTCGTCGCTCTGTCCGGGCATAAAATCGATCACCTTGTGTGCGCTGCCCGGGTCGAACTCGCCGGAATTGGCGTCCTTAAGGCCAAGCACATTGCGCGCCATCTCGATGCAGGCGATCTGCATGCCCAGGCATATCCCGAAGTACGGCAGATTATGCTCTCTGGCAAAGCCCGCGGCGAGGATCATGCCCTCGATGCCGCGGTCGCCGAAACCTCCCGGGACTATGATCCCGTCAAGCCCGCTGAGCTTTTCTTCTATATTCTCTGAAGTAAGTTTTTCCGAATCTATCCAGTGTATGCGCACGCCTGTGCCGAGCGAATACCCCGCGTGGCGCAGCGCTTCAGCCACTGAAAGGTACGCGTCGTGCAGCTGCACGTACTTGCCGACCAGGCCGATCTTTACGCAGCGCTCGGTCGCCTTGACTTTTTCGACCATCGACTGCCACTCCGCGAGCTGCGGCCAGGGATCGGGCACGTCCAGCTTAAGCTCCCTGCACACGACCTCGCCGAGGCCCTGCTTTTCCAGGTACAGCGGCGCTTCGTAGAGCACCGGCAGGGTAAGGTTTTCGATTACGCAGTCCGGTTTTACGTTGCAGAAACCGGCGATCTTTTCGAAAATGCCGCGGTCCTCTATGGGCTCGTCGCAGCGCAGCACTATTATGTCCGGCGAAACGCCCATGCCCTGAAGCTCCTTGACGGAATGCTGCGTCGGCTTGGATTTGTGCTCGCCGGAGGCCTTAAGGTAGGGCACCAGCGTAACGTGGATAAACAGCGCGTTGCCCGGGCCCTCCTCGCGGCCGATCTGGCGGATAGCCTCGATAAAGGGCTGCGACTCGATATCGCCGATCGTGCCGCCGATCTCGGTGATGACCACGTCGGCGCCGGTCTTCTTTGCCAGATTGTAGACGAAATCCTTGATTTCGTTGGTGATGTGCGGGATGACCTGTACGGTGGAGCCGAGGTATTCGCCGCGGCGCTCCTTGTTGAGCACGTTCCAGTAGACCTTGCCGGTCGTGAGGTTGGAAAAGCGGTTGAGGTCCTCGTCAATGAAGCGCTCATAATGCCCGAGATCGAGGTCTGTCTCCGCGCCGTCCTCGGTGACGTAGACTTCACCGTGCTGATACGGACTCATGGTGCCGGGGTCCACGTTGATATAGGGGTCCAGCTTCTGCGCGGCCACCTTCAGGCCGCGGGATTTCAACAGCCGACCCAGAGACGCCGCCGTGATGCCCTTGCCCAGCCCGGACACCACGCCGCCGGTGAC
>JAFYFK010000114.1 GCA_017543805.1 Bacillota bacterium
ATAAAATATCAAGTTTTATCAGAGCTTCCTCGGCGCCCTTCATCACAGGGGCGTCCTCAGGAAGATCGAACACGCTCAGTCCCCTTATATCGTTGTTTGCGTGAGCCCTGTCGTCGCTGATCGTGGCGAGGATGGGCACGCCCTCGATATGTATGTACTGCAGGATGCCGGGGTCGCTCACCCTGTTTACTATCGCGCCGCAGCGCTCGTACATCACCATCTCGTCCGCGACGCGCTTAATGGTCTCGACGACCTGCGTTCCCTTGCGGCTCGGGTCGGTGATGAGCACCAGATGGCTTACCTTCTCCATTACGCGGCGGCTGATCTGCTCGATGCCGGCCTCGCCGTCGATGACAACATAGTCGAACTCTCCCGCAAGAAGGCTTATGACCTCCTTAAGGTAGGCGTTGACCTTGCAGTAGCAGCCGGCGCCTTCCGGGCGGCCTATGGCAAGGAAAGAGAAGCTGCGCTCCTCGATAAGGGAATCGATTATGCGGTAGCGCGCTTCGGAGAGCATCTCTATGGCTTCCCTGGGGCGGTCGTTTTCGACGCTGGTGACAATGCCCTTGCGTATGTCGTCGAGCGTCGCCTTTACCTCCACGCCGAGAGCGGTGGAAAGGCCGATGGCCGGGTCCGCGTCTATCGCCAGTATGCGGGCTCCGGGCTTTCGCTCGGCCAGCAGGCGGACGAACGCGGCGGATATGGACGTTTTGCCCACGCCGCCCTTGCCGGAAACAGCTATTATCTTTGTATTTTTATCTGACATTACCGCTCCTTCCTTTTAGAAAAGGCTGCAGACCAGATCCGTGTAGCCGGACGGGTCGTCTATGGGCATGCCCGCTATGAGCAGCGCCTGGTTGTAGAGGACTTCCGCGTACTTTGCGGCCTTGTCCGGATCGGTAGTCATGAGGCTGTCGATCTTGCGGAAGGCCTGATGGTCAGTGTTGATCTCAAGTATGCGCTTTGCCTTGATCGGCATCTCCTGTCCCACAGCCTTAAAATAGCGCTCCATCTCAAAGCTTATGCCGTCACCGCTGGAAAGGAATACAGGGTGCGACTTAAGCTTTGTGGACGCGACGACCTCGTCGACCCTGTCTCCGAGGCTCTTCTTTATGAAGTCCAGCGCGCCCTGGGCAAGCTCGGCTCCGTCCTTCTTTCCGGTCTCGATGCCGAGGTCCCCGTCCTGGGCGGAGCGGAACGGTTTGTCCTTGTAATTGCGGAACATGTCGAGGACGAATTCGTCCATCTTGTCCGTAAGGTAGAGGATCTCATAGCCGCCGTCCTTAAGGACTTCGTTCTGCGGCAGCCTGTCGACGGCCTCTATGGTCTCGCCGGTGGCATAGTAGATATATTTCTGGTCCTCCTTCATGCGGGAGAAATATTCCTCAAGCAGGACCTGTTTCTTTTCGGTGCTCGACCAGAACATCAGGAGGTCCTGAAGCTCGTCCTTCTTTGCGCCGTATTCCTCGAGGGCGCAGAGCTTGAGCTGGCGGCCGAAGTTCTTAAAGAACTTTTCGTAGCCTTCCCTGTCATCCTTGAGCATGCGCTCCAGCTCGGCGCGGACCTTCTTCTCCAGATGGCTTCCGATAAGCTTGAGCTGCCTGTCGTGCTGCAGAAGCTCGCGCGAGATATTGAGCGAAAGGTCCGGCGAATCCACGACGCCGCGGACAAAGTTGAAGTAGTCCGGCAGCAGGTCCTCGCAGCGGTCCATGATCAGTATCCCGGAGCTGTAGAGCTGAAGGCCGGGGCGGAAATCGTCCGTAAAGTAGTCAGCCGGAGCCTTCGAAGGAATATAGACCAGCGCGTCGTAACTGATGTTTCCGTCCACGGATACCGGAAGGCAGCTCTGCGGAGCCTCGGGGTCGGAGTAGGTCTCGCTGTAGAAGCGGTCGTACTCCTCCTTTGTGACCTCGCTCTTTCTGCGTTTCCAGATGGGCACCATGGAGTTGAGGGTCTCGAGTTCGAACACCTCGTCGAACTTCGGTTCCTCCGGCGTGCTGTCCGGCAGCTCATGAGGCCTCGGGAGCAGCATGCGTATGGGGAATCTCACATAGTCTGAATACTTCTTTACCAGTTTGTAAATGGGGTATTCCCTTACATACTGGCTGAACTCGTCCTTTTCCTCTCCGTCGGGGCGGATGTGCATAATGACATCCGTGCCCTGCTCTGCGCGCTCGGCTTCCGTAACGGTAAATCCGTCCGCGCCGTCGGAGCTCCATTTGTGGGCTGTTTCTTCGCCGAAACGGCGGCTGACCACGTCGATGTGGTCCGCCACCATAAAGGCTGAATAAAAGCCTACGCCGAACTGTCCTATGATGTCGGTATCGACAGCAGCGTCAGCCGGAGCGTCTTCTGGCTTTTCCGCACCGAGCTTTTCCTTGAATTCGGAGCTTCCGCTGAATGCTATCGTACCGAGGTTGTGTTCAAGTTCCTCCGCGTTCATGCCGATGCCGTTGTCGGAAACGGTAAGAGTGCGGTTTTCCTTGTCGATGGAGATCTTTATCTGAAAATCGTCCCTCTTAAGACCTACAGTGCTGTCGGTCAAAGCCATGTAGCAGAGCTTGTCGATAGCGTCGGACGCGTTGGATATGATCTCTCTTAAAAATATCTCCTTATTTGTATAGATCGAGTTGACCATCAGGTCGAGCAGTCTTCTCGATTCCGCTTTGAATTGTTTTTTACCCATTAGTCGTTGGTCGGTGCAGCGCCGTAAGGCCTGGTCATCGGATCCCTTCTTTCCATGTTATCGTAATGTTTGACGAGCGTCGGCTCCACGAACTTGTAGAGCGCCTTGCCGTCAAGGTCAAAATAGAACACGGCGAACAGCCCCGCGTAAGCGAGCGCCGCAATGCCTGCAGTTCTGCATAAAACCTTAAGTGCTTTGTTCATCTTGCTAATGCCCCCTGTTTACCAGCTGTCAGAATCATCGAACTCAAGCAGCGAGGGATCCAGAGGTTCCTCCTGCATTACGGTGATCATGTAATCGTTTATTATCCTGCGTATCTCTTCGCGGGAGACCGTGCGCTTGTCGGGCAGCGCGTGCGGCATCCAGATAGCGTGGATATCGCGGGCGCGGAATTCGTCCTCGAAGAGGCCGTGGACGCCCTGCATGCCCTTGCACTGCAGCTGGTCGTACATCATGACCATGTCGCAGTGGAACTTCTCCATGTTCTCCCAGAGCTCGAAGATATGCTTCATTCCGCCTACCGCCATGCGGCGCATCGGAGCCCACTCGTGGTAGCGGGCCATGTCCATGAGGCAGTTTTCGTAGCTGTCGGTGCGGATCGTCATGTCGAACATAAGGGAGTCCATATTGATGACGCAGTTGAGGCCCCAGCAGTTGTACGCCCATGTGCACCAGTGGGAATAATAGAGCGGAGCGCAGGACCAGGCGATGACTCTGTGGCGGGTCATCGGGAAGGTGTCGATCTTCTGCTCGACGCACTTTTCCAGGATCTTGCGGACTCTTCTGTCTGTCTGATGCCAGATCTCCCTGTTGCCGCGCTGGCTCTGGTATATGCGGTAGAGCGCCTGCGCGGTGCCGGTTATGGGATAGTAGCTGGTGTTTGCGGCTACATCCCACTTCTCCCACTCGAAGCGCTGAAGCTCGTTCTGTTCTTCGATATGCTTAACAAGCTCGGACCAGTGGAATTCCGCGCCGGTCTGTTCCTCGATAAACCTGAACGCGCCCTCGATCTCCTTCGCGCAGTGCTCCTGGACCAGAGGATCGTCGAACTGCATCGGCTGAGGCATC
>JAFYFK010000115.1 GCA_017543805.1 Bacillota bacterium
AATCGGTCAAGAAGATCATAGATCCGGAGACCGCGGAGTACAACGCGGTGTCGATCATAATAATTTCCGTCGCGATCGCCGCCAAGCTGGTCCTTGGCATGTATGTAAAAAAGCAGGGGGAGAAGGTCAATTCCGGGGCGCTCGCCGCGTCCGGGTCCGACGCTCTATTCGACGCCGTGCTTTCCGCTTCCGTGCTAGCGTCGGCCGTCATCTTCCTTATCTGGGGAGTTTCCCTCGAAGCATATGTCGGCGTCATCATAGCCTGCTTCATAATCAAAGCCGGCCTTGAAATGATGACCGAGACTCTTAACGACATTATCGGAAAGCGCGATGACGCGGAGACGATCAGGGATCTGAAGAAGCTGATATGCGAGGAGGAAGCCGTGCGCGGGGCGTATGACCTGGTACTCTTCAACTACGGTCCGGAAAAGAATTACGGAGCGGTCCATATCGAGCTGCCGGACACCCTTACCGTTAACGAAGTCGACGGGATAATACGCAAGGTGCAGAATAATGTATTTCAGAAGACCGGCATAGTGCTGACAGGCATAAGCGTGTATTCTTTCAACACGCGCGATGACGAGGCGGCGCATATGCGCGAGGCCGTACGCAAGGCCGTACTTGCGCACGAATGGGCGCTTCAGATGCACGGGTTCTACGTCGACAGCGAGACAAAAAGCATTCGCTTCGACGTTGTGCTAAGCTTCGACATAGACAGAAAAGAGGCTCTGGAAACACTGCACGGCGAAGTCGCCCCGATGTATCCGGAATATGAGGTATTCATTACCCCGGACGTGGACATGACCGACTGACGGCAGTGTTGCCGTAATTCTTATTCCTTTAATTTTCCCCGCTTTACGTGTATACTATACTTTCGGAGGGAAAACAGTATGTTGTTTCTGCTTAACATCCCAAGCATGCTTCTCATGGCCGCGGCTGTAGTGCCGGCCGTGTTTCTGATGATCCAGGTATTCAAGACCGACCGTCTGGAGCCGGAAAGCCCGCAGATGCTCACAAGGCTGGTCATAGGAGGCGTCATCTTGACGCTCATCGCAATGGCTCTCGAATGGGTCGGATCCTTTGCGCTCGACATCGTTTTTCCGGAGGAAAGCGTTCCGTACTACGCCTGGATGTATTTTGCTGTAGTCGGACCGGCGGAAGAGGGCGCCAAGTACTTTATGCTTAAGCGCCGCAGCTGGCGCGACCCTGAATTCAACTGCCAGTACGACGGCGTGGTCTACGCTGTGTTCGTATCGCTCGGATTTGCGCTTGCGGAGAATGTTGAGTACGTATTTATGTACGGTCTCGGGACGGCGTTGCTGAGAGCGGTTACGGCTATCCCCGGACACGCGTGCTTCGGCGTATTCATGGGCATCTGGTACGGAGCCGCCCAGAGGCTCGAGAATTACGGAAACGCACCGGCGAGCAGATTCGCCCGCACCATGTCCGTCGTAATGCCCATGCTCATCCACGGCACGTATGACTTTATCGCGACCGTCGGTTACGAATTCGTGTTCATCATATTCATAGTCGTAATGTTCTTCCTGGCGTTTATGCTTATTAAAAGAACCTCGCGTTACGACCGTTACATAGTTTAAGGAGATCAAAATGGCTGTATGCCCCATCTGTAAAAGAAAAATAACCCCCGTAATGAAGATGTCCATTCCCGGCTTTTATACCGAAGGCTACGGGATCGAGCGCATGGACAAGACTGATGTATGCGTGAGCTGCGGCACCTATGCGTCCTTCCTCTCTGAAAACGCAGGGGATAAGGTCACTCCGGAACAGAAACTCGAAGCCCGCAAATACTTCGACGTGGTCCTTGAAACGATGGACGAAGGGAAGCAGAAGAAATATTTCCACGACTACGTCTACCATGTCCCTTATCATGACCCGGATCCGGAAGCTACAGCAAAGCGCAGGGCTGAGATCAACAAAAAGGACCGCCGCTGGGCGACCTCGCAGTTCGTCTCGGTGTTCGTCATCGGCGGGGCTGTGATCTACTATGTCGGAACAAGGCTCAGCAACAAATTCCTGATGGCGGCCGGCGCCATAATCGCAGTTGTCGGCGTCGCTGGATTAGTGCTTCCGCTTGTGAGGAATCTGATCAACAGATAACTTCCGATGAAGATCCGCGCAAACGTAAAAGTAAACGGAATAGTGCAGGGGGTGGGATTCCGCCCCTTCATTCATAAGCAGATAAGCGACCACTCGCTGCTCGGATGGATCCGCAACACCTCGGAGGGGGCGGAGATAGACATAGAGGGCGAGGAGAGCCGCGTATTGCTTTTTGAGGAGGAACTCTGGACAAAGGCTCCGGCGCTCGCGGTAATAGAATCCGTTAAAGTCGAAAAGCCTCTGCCGCTTAAGAATTACACGGAATTTGAGATCATAAAGAGCAAGGCTCTCGACGAGAGAAACACTCTTATCTCACCGGACGTATGCATCTGCAAAGACTGTCTCGAGGAACTTTTTGACCAGTCAAACCGACGCTACAGGTATCCCTTTATCAACTGCACCAACTGCGGCCCGCGCTTTACGATAATCAAAGACGTGCCTTATGACCGCCCGAAGACCACGATGGCGGATTTTCCCATGTGCCCGCCCTGCGACGCGGAGTATCACGAGATCACCGACCGCCGTTACCACGCGCAGCCGACCTGCTGCCCGGACTGCGGCCCGAGGCTCCTGTATTACGGCGCTGACGGATCCGCTGTTCCCGGAGATCCGGTTCTCAACGCGCAGGAGACGCTTAAAAACGGCGGCATCGTCGCGATCAAGGGCCTCGGAGGAATGCATCTTGCCTGCCTGGCGGACGATCCGGAGATCGCCCTGAGGCTGCGCCGCAGAAAGCAGCGCGACGAAAAGCCTTTTGCCGTAATGTGCAGGGATATCGACGCCGCGAGGAAATACTGCAATGTGTCAGCGGAGGAGGAAAAGATACTCTGCGGCATACGCCGCCCCATAGTCCTTCTCAGGAAAAAGGAGAGGGACGGACTGCTCCATCTCTCGGAAAACCAGTATCTTGGGGTCATGCTGCCGTACACCCCGGTGCATTATCTTTTGATGGACGGTGTGTTCGACGCGCTGATAATGACGTCGGCCAATCTGTCGGACCTTCCCATAATGTACAGAAACCACGAAGCCCTGCGGGAGCTTTCCGGGATAGCGGACGGTTTCCTGCTCAACAACAGGGACATACAT
>JAFYFK010000116.1 GCA_017543805.1 Bacillota bacterium
AGAGTTTTTACATAGTCAATGAACTCCGTGTTCATGCAGGTGTCCCAGTCGTCCGGAGCATCCACATAGTGTATCATGCCGAGGTCTATATATCCTCCGCCTATCCTTTCAAGAAGGTCCTCGAAAGCCGGCACGACCTTAGACATATCGCGGGTGCGCACGTACTGGCCGTTCTGCCAGGTGGAGCCAATGTGGCCCTGAACTATCCACTTTTCGCGGCAGTCTGCTATGGCTTTTCCTATGATGCTGCGCGATTTGGGGTCCGCCATCCAGCAGTCTATTATATTGATGCCTTTAGTTCCGGCGTAGCGCACAAGTTCCACGGATTCCTCCTCATCGTGGCGCTCAAGCCATTCGCCGCCGAAGCCTATCTCGCTGACCATAAGGCCTGTTTTGCCCAGTCTTCTGCAGTTCATTTCTGCCCTCCGATGATTATCTCGCCCCTGGCCTTCTTGTCGTCCATTATGATCTCCCCAACTTCCGGGACCGTGATGGTGCCGCGAAGCGGGTTCTTGATGCTTATCACAGGCGTGAGGATATTCGCCTCCACCTCGGACTTTTCGAAAGCCAGATCCGCGTCAAACATGCGGCAGTCGACCAGCTTGAGGTTTTTGCAGTAGCAGAAAGGCTGGGTGCCGCTTATGGTGCAGTTTATGAAGGTCACGTTCTCGCAGTACCAGGCGAGGTACTCGCCTTTTATGGTGCTGTTTCTTATCACAACGTCCTTAGCGTGCCAGAAAGCGTCCTTGGTATCGAAATTGCAGTTTTCGAAGACTGAATCCGTTATGTACTGGAAGGAATACTTGCCCTTAAGTGACACGTTCTCAAAGCGAAGGCTCTCCGAACGCATCATAAAATACTCGCTTTCGGCGCTGCTGTCCTTCATCACGATGTCCTTTACGGACCAGCCGAATTCCGGAGAGATGATATCGCAGTTTTCTATAGTTATCCCGCTGCATTCGCGCAGGGCTTTTATGCCGTGCAGACGCGAATCCCTGATGGACGCGCCGTGTGTATACCACAGTGCCGCGCGGCAGTTTTCCGTCATCTCGCAGTTTTCCACTACAAGGCCTTCCACGTGCCAGAACGGGTAGCGGAGGTTGAAATAGCAGTTTTTCGCCTCTATATCGCGGCTTTCTTTAAAAGCGCTCTCGCCGTCGGCCGGGCCGTCGAAGCAGCAGTCTTCTGCGATCACTCCGCGGCTCGCGTAGAGCGCCCTCTCTTCATCGAACGTCTTTCCTCTGATAATTTTGCTCATGATACTCCTCACTATTATATTGTAGTTATACTGTTTGCGCCTCTAGGACGGTGAAATATGCATTATATTTACATAATTAAGTATTTTGTACGACAGCATCAGGTAGATGCGCACATCCTCGCTGTCAAGGTTGAGGCGCGTCAGCTGCTCTATCTTTTCGAGCCTGTACTGAAGCGTCGTGCGGTGGATTATGAGGGCCTCCGAAGTGCGCGGTATGCTCCGCTCGTTCTCAAGATACACCCTTAAAGTGTGATAATAATCGGTATTCTTCTCGCGGTCTATCACGTTCAGTTTCAGCAGCTCAGGGGCAACCAGGTTGTATGCCGGCATCTGCTGTATCACAGAATCTATCATGTAGTCCAGCGCGCACTCGTTGAATATCATGAGCCAGCGGTTGCGAGTTATCTCTATGTTCTTGAGTGTTATGTCCGCCTGGCTGAAGCCCACCCTTATCTTCCTGATCCCTTTTATCGGACAGGAGATTCCGCAGTACATGTAGCTGTCCCTGATAAGCGTCGCTATCGAAGCTTTTATCTCTTCCGCGTCCCTTTTGCCCTTCGTGAAGTTTATTATAACGCAAAGGCGGCCTTCGTAGAAGAAATCGAAGCTGTGGGGGTAGTCGAAAGTCAGCTGGCTTCGCAGCGCCGAGTCAGACATGATCTGTATGTCGGGGTTCTGGCTCTGTATCTTGATGCATATGTAGCTGTCGCCGTCGTCCCAGCCGAGTATGTCCAGAAGAGCGTTTACATCCATAGGATCCGCGGGCTCACCCTTTATCAGCATGCGTATGGTGTCTTCGTAGTCCCTGAAGTGGTGGCCCGGCACCTTCATATCCCTGTGGAGGATTATCTTGACGTACTCCGCAAAGATCTCCGCCAGGCGGAACTGGCCTGGCTTTAAGGCGGTATCAAGCTCGTTGATCAGGAGCCTTCCATTATAATAATCACCGTCCCAGAGATTTACGTAGAGACTGCGCATATTCCTGGGGAACTGGTCCTTGCCCCATATGCTTGCTTCCCTCTTGGTGAGCGTGTCGTGGTAGGCTTCGTCGAATTTAAAGTCGTTGATGAGCCACAGAGGAACGTGTATGTTGTTTCCGTCCTCGGAGCGCTCGAACTGCAGCATGCCTTCCTTGTATTCCGGCAGGGCAATGATGGTGAACATCCTGTCATGGATGTATATTGGATTGTGGAAGAATCTGATGCCCACGGCACACAGGTCGTTGAGACTGCCGTTGCTCAGAAGAACATCGTTGATGTCGGACTCGAACTGGTGATAGCGCTCGAAGATGCTTATCATAGCGTTTATGATCTCGGTATCCGACTTTTTAACTCCGCGTATGTGCGGAGCCGCCCCAAAGACGTTTTCCGAGGTGATGTACGGACAGCGGTCCACAGGAAAACCCTTCGTCCTGCCCTTTGCCAGTATATATATAATATCCTCGTCGAATTCCGTCTGGCTTCTGTACAGCTCGAATCCGCGCAGCACCGGTGTTCTATCCTTTGAATTGAGGAAAAACTGCCAATTCATATCGGTCAGATCATCGGCTATCATCTGCGTATTGAGCAAAATTCGGCCAGTTCCGCGCTTATCAGCATTTTTAATGGTACTCATGAAGCTTCCTCCCGCCAATATTATATCCGCAAAAATGAGGAAATGCAAGCCGCTTATACATCAAAATAAGGAAAAACAATACTATAAAATTTATGTTATTGACCAGCTGTAATAATGTTATTACAATGGCATTGCGATAAATTTTTAACATCGCGTCCAGCAATCATTTTCTTTTTAAGGAGGAAAAAATGGCAGAATTCAAACGCAAGGAAGGATTAACACAAGCAGTTAAGACCTTCTACGGCGTTGGCGACGGCGGTTTCGTACTCATGTCCAACGTCGAAACATTCTACTTCATGAATTGTATGACCAACAGCCTCGGATTCACTCCGACACAGGCCGGTGTCATCAACTCCGTATTCTCCATCGTGGACGCAGTCCTGTCCTGGGTATACGGCATGATCATGAATGGAACCAGACCTAAGAAGTATGGACGTTATCGTTCCTGGCTGGTACTCGTACCCTGGATCGTACCGTTCATCTTCGCATTCCAGTTCCTGCGTCTCTCGGAGAATCCGACAGTGGCAGGCGCTATCATCGCCATCGCGGCAATAGTATCCCACTTCATCTGGAACCTGGGCTACGTAGCTAACAACACGATGGTATCAGTAATAGGAAAGACCCCGGAAGAAAGAGGCGTCGTAGCATCCGG
>JAFYFK010000117.1 GCA_017543805.1 Bacillota bacterium
CTCAAGCCAGTATTTAAGGTTGCTGAGCAGGAAATGCAGCACCTCGGGCTTGTCGTAATTGAAGCACTTTGTACCCCAGGCGCTGTGGTCGCCGCGTCCTCCCTCGTGGAAGAACTGGTGCACGGTCCCGTCGAACATATTGATGCCTTCGAGAGTGTTGCCTACGGCGTGTGAATGAACAACGTCAAGGAGCACGCGTATTCCCATCTCGTGGGCTGAATTGACCAGGTATTTAAGGTCGTCCGGCATGCCGAAGCGGCTGGACGGAGCATAGAAACTGCTCACCTGATACCCGAAGGACGCGTAGAACGGATGCTCCATTACGGCCATGAGCTGAATAGTGTTGTACCCGAGGTCTTTGACATGCGGCAGGACGTTGTCCGCGAACTCCTTGTAGGTCGCTATCCGGAAGCCTTCTCCGGACATTCCCACATGAGCCTCATAGATGAACGGTTTTTCAGTGCAGCTGAAGTCCTCGTCGGTCCAGGGGAATACCTCGGTATCGTCGACCACTTCGCAGCACCAGCTCTGGGTGACCCAGTCCTGCGTCACGCGTTTCGCGTAAAGAGGGATATGCTGGGTAAGGCTGTCTCCGTTCTTTACGATGGTCATGACCTTGCTGCCGTTGTGTATGGTGTTTCCGGGAAGGAATACCTCCCAGTTTCCGTTCTCCAGGCGGGTCAGCGGCGTATCGATCCAGTGCCAGTCGTTAAAGTCTCCGGTGAGATAAAGCTGGTCAGCCGCCGGAGCCCACTCGCGGTATACCCAGCCGTCGTGAAGACGGTGGAATCCGTACCACTTATGCGCGTTTGCGAAATCCTTAAGGGAAGCGCTGCTGCTCAGAAGCTGCGCCTTTTTGCCCTCGTACCTTTCCATCCTGAGCTTGAAATCGCTCTCAAACGGCTTAAGTTCCGGATGGTTTTCAAAAATTTTATACATATTGCACCTGCCTTTATCTCTGAGAGATCATTCCATTGCGATACGCATCAAGAAGCTGCCTGAGATCGTCGATCATCTTGCGCATCTCAAGCCCTTCATCGGTGTCCCTGTTGTAAAGCCTTCCTCCGACCATGCCCTCCTTGGCAACAGTCGTGGAGCGTATATCTATCTCCTCCTCTATGGCCTTTTCCCTGGACACGAAGGGTTCGTGCGCCGCGAGGTCAAAGCCGCGGGAGTTGAATATCAGACTGTATCCGGCGATTCCGGTCGTCTTCTGGTAAGCCTTGGAGAAGCCGCCGTCGATAACGAAGGCCCTTCCGTCGGCGTGCACCGGGTTTGACCCGGCCTTTACGGGCATGTGCCCGTTTATTATGTGTCCGGTCCTCTCGTCGAGTCCGAATTCATCGAGTATGTATTCGACGACCTCTTTCTTATCCATCAGCCTGTAATATGGGTTCTTCTCCTCTTTCCAGGTGCTCCTGTCGTCGATGTATATGCGTTCGAAGGTGGTTATTTTCTTCTTTCCGAACAGCGGAGATTTATAGCCGCACCAGAGATACCAGAAGAAGTCCACGTCCCTGTTGCCGTCGATCTCGCCGCGCCTGGAAGCCACATAGCCGCGCCTCACGACCTGCTCGGCGTAGTCGAACCATTCCTTGCCCTTCTTGGATCCGTCGACAGTCATTATCGGCATGAATGTGCCGTTTCCGTTGAGCGGCATGCAGCCGTGGAACAGCAGGTTGCCGTTATACGTCTTGTACATGGAACCCTTGCTGAAAAGGAAGGCGTTGTGGGCCTGAAGGTTCTTGCTTTCGAGGAATTCGTTCTGAAGCCTGTTCATGACGAGTTCCTCTTCCGGGGTCAGCTTGTACGGGTCCTTTGGATCGACCGTCGGGAAGCTGCACTCCAACATCTTGTACTCTGTGCCGTCGATCTTTACAGTCCCTTTTTCGAAGTCGATGTTGTGCAGGTGCTTTACGCTCTCCATCTCATAATGGGGATGTGCTTCGACGGTCTGCCCTTCTAGCTTGAACTGGATTATGGAGATCGCCTTGCACATTTTCGCGAGAGCGTCATAGTCGAATGAACTCATGTCGTCCCCGCGGGAAACGAGCGTTTTGAAGCGCTCGCAGGGATCGTCCGCGTACACGTCGAGGGCGAAGGTCAGCAGCGACCTTAGGCTTATGCCGTAACCGACCTCAAGCGTGTGCAGGTTGTCGTACCTGGTGCACATGCGTATGACGTTGGCTATGCACGCCTTGTTGCCGCAGGCGGCGCCCATCCAGAGTATATCGTGGTTGCCCCACTGTATGTCCACGCTGTGGTAGTTCATCAGCATATCCAGGACTCTGTCCGCGCCGGGGCCTCTGTCAAAGACATCGCCGATGACATGGAGCCTGGAGATGCTTATGCGGGTTATGAGGTCACACATCTTGATGATAAAATCGTCAGCGACTCCGGTCTCTATTATTGTCTGTATGATCTTGTCCTTGTAAGCGCCCTTTGCCTGCTCCTCGGTATCCCCGTAGAGCAGTTCCTCGATGATATAGCTGAATTCCTTCGGTATCTGCTTGCGCACATAGGAACGAGTGTATTTGACGGTCACGACGCCGAGAAGCTTTATCAGCCTGTGAAGGGTCCGGACATAAAAATCATCCATGTCCTTTTCGCTCTTCTTTATGAGTTCCAGTTTTTCCTCCGGATAATAGATGAGCGTAGCCAGCGTGCTGAGCTCTTCGCGGCTGACGTATCCTCCGAAGGTCTCGTCTATCTTGCGCTTTATTACGCCGGAAGCGTTGCGCAGTATGTGCTCGAGGGCTTCGAATTCTCCGTGTATGTCGCTTACGAAGTGTTCCGTGCCCTTAGGCAGATTAAGTATCGCCTCGAGGTTGATGATCTCCGTCGAAGCTTCCTGTATGTTTTTGTACGAGCGGCTGAGGAGCTTGAGATACTCAAATCTCCGCGCGTCAGCTGTCAGCTTGTTTGTTTCCATCAGGTACTCCTTATAGCGCTTGCATGTCGACTGTCTACAGATCTATATCCAGGACCACCGGGCAGTGGTCGCTTCCGAAAACATCGTCGCGGATGATGACGTCGTTGATCTTCGGGGCAAGACGGTCGGAGACTATAAAATAGTCGATCCTCCATCCCGCGTTCCGCTCACGGGCCTTCATCCGGTAACTCCACCATGTGTATGCGCTCTCCCTGTCCGGGTACAGATAGCGGAAAGCGTCCGTAAATCCGCAGTCCAGAAGCTCCTGGAAGGCTCCGCGCTCTTCGTCGGAAAAACCCGCGTTGCCTCTGTTCTGCTTTGGATTTTTAAGATCTATTTCCTTATGCGCGACGTTCAGGTCGCCGCAGAGTATCAGGGGCTTGTTTTTGTCCAGGGACTTGAGGTATTCCCTGTTGGCGGCTTCCCATTCCAGCCTGTATCCTATGCGCGCAAGCCCGTCCTGGGCGTTTGGCGTGTAATTCGTCACCATGTAGAAGTCCGGATACTCAAGCGTAATTGCACGACCTTCAGTATCGTGACCCTCAGCGTTTATATTATAGTTTACAGAAAGCGGTTTCTGTTTACAGAATATCGAGGTGCCGGAATAGCCTTTTTTGACCGCGCTGTTCCAGTACTGTTCGTAACCGGGCAGGTCTACTTCCGCCTGTCCGGGCTGCATTTTGGTCTCCTGTATGCAGACGATATCGGCGTCCTCGGCCTTGAGGAATTCCAGAAGTCCTTTGCCCATGCACGCCCGTATTCCGTTAACGTTCCATGTGATTATCTTCATACCGCGTCTCTCTTTTCAAAATATTCGGGAAATTCACGCTTCATGGTCTTGAGCATAGGCCTCGCGTTTGCGAGGAAGGCGTCAAGGGTCTGGCCGAGCTTCGGCATAATATAAGTCCGGTAAGAGTAGTCGGTAAATATATCGAGTATCTCTTCGTCGGACTTTCCTTCCGCCGCGGCGTTTAAAAACAGATCCTTAAGCTTTGCCATAGAACGCCTCGCGTATTCGAAATACTCACCCGGAGTGCCCTCCTTGAATTCGCCGTAGTGAGGCACGAACAGCCTTTTTGCTCCCAGGCTGTCGCATAGATCTATCGATTCCATGCACTGGCTGAAGCTCTTAAGGAATGTCATCTCGGTAAATTCAGGACATACGTATACGCCTGTCGCCTCTGAGAGCAGCAGGTCCCCGTTATTTTCATCAAAGAAAGAAATGCTGCAGTCCGTGTGTCCCGGCGTCGCACAGACGCGGAAAACGGAGCCTCCGAGATCCACTGTGTCCCCGTCCTCGACGATCCTGTCCACATAAAGGCCGGAAGGATCGAAAGCGGGACAGCTTTTATCGCCGGGCGCGTAAAATTCCGCTGCGGCGTCGGAGAGTTCTTTGATGACCCTTCTTGCGCCGTCACGCTCAAAGACCGAGGCCGTCTTGCCGGACGCTATCACCCGGGCCTCCGGGAACGCTTTTCTGTACTCGGTCAGAGCTCCCGCATGGTCGTAATGGGAATGCGTGAGCATGATATAGTCCAGTTTGCGGCCTTTAAGAAGGTCCTTAAGCAGGGCTATGGAGACCGGAGCGTCGTAACACATTCCGACGTCAAGCACGGCGGTCTTGCAGTCCTCTATAAAGAAATTCATGTAGCCGCGGTAGCGGCGGTCTATCGGTACGATGTTACTCATATCAGATCTTTTAAAA
>JAFYFK010000118.1 GCA_017543805.1 Bacillota bacterium
AGGTGATCTCCTTAAGTCCGCCGGGATAACCGGAGTGATGCTTGTAGACCTTTTCCTTCTCCTTCTTTCCGGTGACCTGGACCTTCTCAGCATTGATGACGATGACGTAATCTCCGCAATCCAGGAACGGTGTGTAGGTGGGCTTCTTCTTGCCGCGGAGGATCATGGCAGCTTCGGTGCAAAGACGGCCGAGGGTCTTACCCTCTGCGTCCAGGACGTACCACTTTCTTTCGATCTCCGAAGGCTTTGCAATGTAGGATGACATTCTTAAACCTCCTTGCCTACTCTGATGTCGCCATCATTTTCGGCGCCTACTCTGATGGATGTCTGCCATCGGTTTCGGCACTACTACTGTTAGTTCGGCCAACAGCCGCGTGACGCGGCCCGTACCTTTTGTTTACCTGCGCGCATAAACGCGCTCAATTATTGTATTTCCAAGCGCCGCGGATGTCAAGCGGAAAATGATAAAAAACAGATATTGAAAGGAAGATACGGCTTGACCGCGCCGTCTACACAATGTAGACTAATAATAACAGAGTTAAGGAGGTGTTTTTATGGACGATTTCAGACTGGGAACAGTTGAAGCGAAATTTGCGGACATCGTATGGGCGCACGCGCCTGTATCGACTTCTGAACTGACAGCGCTCTGCGCCGAACAGCTTTCGTGGAAGCGCACGACTACCTACACAGTGCTCAAGCGCCTCGGCGACAAGGGTCTGTTTAAGACCGAAAACAGCGTTGTTACGGCGCTCCTCAGCAGGGACGAATTCTACGCGGGACAGAGCAGGCAGATCGTCGAAGAGAATTACGGAGGCTCCATAGCAGCTTTTGTTGCGGCGTACGCGTCCGGCAGAAAGCTGGACGAACGCGAGATCTCCGAGATACGCAAAATAATCGGCGGCGCAGACGCAAAAGACAGAAAAACGGCAGAGCCGGCTCCGAAAACCGAAACCAGGCCTGCCGGGGAAGTTCAGTCTAAATATCTTTCGCAGCGCGAAGCTGCGCGCCTTGCCGCTTTAAAGCGGAGAAAACGCGGATAGCATCAGTCAGTTGCCGACAGTCAGCGCTATGACGTTTCCGTGCAGGAAATGCTTGCGTGCAAAGTCCTCCATCGGCTCTATAAAATCTCCGCCGTTCGGAGTGTCGTCGACGTTGAAAAAACGGTAACGGCCGTCCGGCTGCCGGACAAAGGTGATATAGTGCGGCACGCGCCCTTCGTTGTAACGAAAGATGCCGACCGGGCTCGATGACGCGGCTTCCACGGCTGCGCTGCGGCCTGTGGTCTCCTTCCATCCGGGGACATGGAGGCGCAGGTATTCGCGCATGACGCGCATGAGCGTCGGGCCGGGAAAACGGAATGTGTGCATGCGGTCCATCTCCGAGCGCACAGCCTCCAGATCCGTAAACGACGGGTCGAGCGCGTGACGGAGATTGTAGACAGCAAGCCAGCCGCAGCCGTTGTAATCTGTCGTTACGGTGCGGTACGGAAACTCGGTAAACATGTCCTGATCGGCAGCAAAGCCGTCAGCTGACATGCCCTTAAGATATTTGTCTGTGATCTCTTTTCCGGCTACGGTCATTAAACTCAAAATCTACTGGATGAAAAACTCAAACGCGCCGAATTCCCTGCATACGTCCTCCGCGCGGTGGGCGTCGCTGGAAAGCACGAATTTTGCGCCGCGGGACTTCAGATAATTGATGATCTCCATCGAAGGATAAGGCTCGCTCTGCGAACGGCGCAGCGGCGATGTATTGATCTCAAACACGCAGCCGGCAGCCAGAAGCTTGTCTGCCGCGGTCTTCCACGCGCGGCGGTAGCGGCGGTTTGACGGATCGAAAAGGTCTCCGCGCTTGTTGAATTTGCGGATCAGATCGAAGTGCCCGACGATATCCGGATGCTTATCGGCAAGCTTCGCCACCCTTGAATAATAACTCTCGGCAAGGCTGTAGAAATCCCCGTGGAAGTATTTCTTTGCGGCGTTTCGCAGTATCTCCGGACTGAGGTCGACCGGAACGTGGTCGCCCTTGCAGTTAAGATAATGGACGCTTCCGATAACATAATCGTAGTCGTCGGTCGGCGTTTCGGAATCGAGGTCCTGCTCCACGCCGCACTGGACGTCGATCTTTTCTTTGTACTGTTCCTTAAGAGCGGCGATCGTCGCGATATACTCCTTGTGCTTGTCCGGATCCATGCAGTAACCGGGGTCAAAGGGAACATAGGAATGGTCGGAAATGCCGATGCAGGCCGCGCCCTGTTCTATGGCCGCCTGCACCATCTCTTCGGGCGTGTTCTGCCCGTCGCTGAAAGTAGTGTGTGTATGTCTGTCTGAAAGGATCATTTAGTCATTTTCTCCTGCTTAATTTTATGATCGATCACATGGCGGCTCCTGAGTTCCTTATGGATATCCTCAGCCGAAATGCCCGCCTCGATCATAAGAACCATTATATGATAAGCCAGATCGGCGATCTCGTAAACAGTTTCTTTTTTGTCTTCCGCCTTGGCCGCAATAATGACCTCGGTCGACTCCTCTCCGACTTTTTTTAGTATCTTGTCCAGGCCCTTGTCGAAAAGATAGCTTGTGTATGAACCTTCCTGGGGATCGGTCTTGCGGCCGCGGATAAGTTCCATCAGGCTCTCCATGGTAAAGCCGCGGTTGACGTCACTTTCAAAAACAGGATATTCGAAGCAGCTCTCGGTGCCGAGGTGGCAGGCCGGTCCGTCAGGAAGAACTTCCACGACGAGCGCGTCGCGGTCGCAGTCGGCGGTTATCGACACTATATGCTGGTAATTGCCGCTGGTCTCGCCCTTCAGCCAAAGCTCCTGCCTGGATCTGCTCCAGAAGCAGGTCAGCTGCTTTTCCATTGAAATTTCAAGGCTTTCACGGTTCATGTACGCAAGCGTGAGCACTTTTTTTGTATCCGCGTTGACCACGATAGCCGGAATAAGCCCTTTTTCGTCAAATTTCAGTTCGTCGATATTGATCATTTTTGTGACCCTTTCGAATTATTATTGCGCAAAGATGTATGTGTTCGCACGGGTACTCTAAGGCCGCCGGTTCTTAGTGAAAGCGAGCCGCAGGCGAAGCTTGAACTTAGAACCGCTGCGAGACGCAGGTAGCGAGAGCGTGCCCGTAGAGCACATACATCTTTGCGCTCTTAACATTATATCCTTGCAGGGATGCCTGCTGCGGCCATTGCTTTTTTAAGATCCGCTATCGACACCTCGCCGAAGTGGAAGATGGAAGCCGCAAGGCCCGCGTCGACCTTTGGCAGAGCGTTGAACAGCGTAATAAAATCATCTATGCAGCCTGCCCCGCCGGACGCTATGACCGGCACCTCTACAGCATTGCACACAGCGTCGAGCATTTCAAGGTCAAAACCCTTTTTGACCCCGTCCGTGTCGATCGAATTGACGACCACCTCGCCCGCGCCGTCAGAAACACAGCGCTTTATCCAGGAGATCGCCTCCATGCCCGTGTCCTCGCGGCCGCCCTTGGCAAATACCCGGAACTGCCCGTCCACGCGCTTAATGTCCACAGAGAGAACCACGCACTGGTCGCCGTAGAGCTTTGCGGCCCTGCCTACCAGCCCGGGATCCCTAATGGCGCCGGAATTGACGCTTACCTTGTCAGCGCCGCACTTTAAGACGCGGTCAAAATCGTCCGTGCTGTTGATGCCGCCGCCGACCGTAAGCGGTATAAACACCTGCCGGGCGGTCTCTGTCAGTATGTCCGTAAAGAGCCTCCGCCCTTCCGCGGACGCGGTTATATCGTAAAAGACAAGCTCGTCCGCCCCGCAGGAACTGTAATAGCGCGCCAGCTCCACGGGCGACGAAACGTCCTTTAATCCTTCGAAGTTTATGCCCTTGACCACGCGGCCGTCCCGCACGTCAAGGCATGGGATTATTCGTTTTGTGAGCATCTGACTGCCTCCGCGAGATCTATGGCGCCGGTGTAATAAGCTTTTCCGATTATGGCTCCGTACATGCCCAGCCGCGCCAGGGCCATGACGTCGCCCAGCGTCGAAACGCCTCCGGACGCGGTAATATTAAGCGACAGCTCCTTCTGAAGCCTTGCGTAAAGTTCCCTGTTTGTGCCCCGCATGGCGCCGTCGCGGGAAATATCCGTGCAGATAAGGCAGCTTACGCCTTTCTGCTGCAGCTGACGGCAGAACGCGAAGGCCTCGAGCCCGGAACTTTCGGTCCAGCCCTTTATGGCTACAAGGCCGTCTTTAATATCCACACCGACCGCTATACGGTCCCCGTAAGCCGCCACAGCGGCGTCCAGGAATTCCGGATCACTGACGGCCGCGGTCCCGAGTATGACGCGGTCGATGCCGGCGCCCAGATATCGCCTGACCGTATCCATGCCGCGGATTCCGCCGCCGATCTCACAGAACAGGCCGGAAGCATTTTTGACCGCGCAGACCGTTTCAAAATTGGGCGTCGAACCGTCCCGCGCACCTTCAAGATCCACAAGATGGATGCACTCCGCGCCTTTGGCCTTAAAATCCATAGCCACGGAGACGGGATCGCTGCTGTAAACTGTCATCTGCGCATAATCGCCCTTAAACAGGCGCACAGCCTTGCCTTCGTAAAGATCTATGGCAGGGAAAAGCTTCATGGCGCCACCTCACAGAATGCCCGCAGGATGTTAAGGCCGACTTCCCCGCTCTTTTCCGGGTGGAACTGGCAGCCGAACACGTTTCCGCGCTGAACAGCCGCTGTGACCGGGGCGCCGTAATCCGTGACCGCGATGACGGAATCGCCGCAGCCGGCGGCATAGTAAGAGTGGACAAAATAAACAAAATCGCCGTTTTTAACGTATTTGAGCAGCGTTCCGGGCTGATTGCCGAAGACGAGGGAATTCCAGCCCATTTGGGGGATTTTGAGCCCCTCAGGCACATATCCGCGCAGAGGCTTCACCTCGCCCTTTATCAGTCCGAGCCCTTTGTGTTCCCCGTATTCAAAACTCCTGTCAAAAAGCAGCTGCATGCCGAGACACACCCCGAGCAGCGGCTTTCCCTTCCCGGCCTCTGAGACGACAACATCTGCCAGGCCGGACGCGCGCAGCTTTTCCGCTGCGTCGGCAAAAGCGCCTACCCCCGGAAGGAGTATGCGGTCCGCAAGCCGTATAATTCCGGGATCTCCCGTGACCACGGCGGATTCGCCTATGGCCGCGAACGAGCTCCTGAGCGAAAACAGGTTTCCGACGCCGTAGTCGATTATCGCAAGCATCAGAGCACTCCTTTTGTCGACGGCAGCTGATCCGCCGCCGCGGGATCTATGGCCACAGCCTTTTTAAGGCTCCTGGCCGCGGACTTGAAGCAGCCTTCGATAATGTGGTGGGCGTTGACCCCTGCGAATTCCTTAACATGCATCGTAATTCCGGCGCTGCGCGCAAACGCGGTCCAGAATTCCTGAACGAGCTCGGTGTCGAAGGTCCCGACCTTCATACAGGGTATCGGAAGGTCCCAGCCAAGGAATGATCTTCCGGAGATGTCCACCGCGGTGAGTATCAGGGCCTCGTCCATAGGAAGCGTGGTGTCGCCGTAGCGGAAAATGCCTTTCTTGTCGCCGAGCGCCTTTGCAAACGCCTGTCCGAGGGCTATTCCCATATCCTCGGTGCTGTGATGGTCATCGACATAAGTATCGCCGCTGCAGCTCAGCTGCAGGTCAAAACCGCCGTGTTTGGCGAAAAGGGTCAGCATATGGTCCATAAAGCCCACGCCGCTGTCGATCTCGGCTTTTCCGCTCCCGTCCAGCTCCAGCGTCAGTTTTATGTCTGTTTCGGCGGTCTTGCGTTCTATGCTTGCGTTTCTCATTTGAGGACCTCTTTTATATTCTCCAGAAGCAGCTTCATCTGCTCTTCCGTGCCTATGGAGATGCGGTTGTAGTCTTTTATGCGTTCCTGATTAAAGTGCCGGATAAGGATGCCGCGGGCTTTGAGCGCCTCATACAGCTCCTTTCCGCCGATCTTGTCCGTGCGGGCGAGCACAAAATTCGTGCGGGAATCTAAAACATTAAAGCCGAGTGCTCTCAGTTCCCCGGAGAACCAGCCGCGCACGCGGCATATCTCCGCGCAGTTTTTACGGGTGTATTCGTCATCCTGCAGGATCGCGGCGCCCATGGCGGAAGTCATGCTGTTTACATTGTACGGATTGCCGGAATTCCTGATTATCTCCATGTCATCTATGAGCTCTTTGCAGGCAAAGCTTATGCCGAGCCTTGCGCCGGCCATCGAACGCGACTTGGAGAATGTCATCGTAACGATCAGATTATCATATTTGCTGACCAATGGCACGCAGCTTTCGTTGCCGAAGTCCACATAGGCCTCGTCCACGAGCACCAGGCGCTCCGGATCCTCGGCGATAAACGCTTCCATTTCCGCCCTGCTGCGGGCAAGACCGGTCGGAGCGTTGGGGTTCGCGATCAGGACCATGCCCTTAAGCCCCCGGTAGTCCTCAAGGCGAAGGCTGAAGTCCTCCGCCAGCGGCACCACGACCTGCGGCAGCGAATGCAGCCCGGCCAGGGTCTCATAAAAGCTGTATGTAATATCCGGGAAAATAAGCGGAAAACCGTCGTCCGCAAAGGCGCGTATGGCGAAGTCCAGGTTTTCGTCAGACCCGTTCCCGAACATTATATTCTCCGCGGGAAGTCCGAAGTATTCCGACGCGGCGGCTTTAAGGTCTCTGCACATATGGTCGTTGTATATATTGACCCTTCCTGCGGCCTCAGCCGCTGCCGCAATGGCCCTGGGCGACGGCGGAAACGGATTTTCGTTGGTATTCAGTTTAAGCACGACAGTCTGCCCTTTGGGCTGCTCGCCGGGCTTGTACGGTTCCGCGTTTGCGTATCTGCTGCTGAAAAATCTGCTCATACCTCATCCTCTCTGCCGAATCTGACGAGCGCGCTCCTCGCGTGGGCGGTAAGGCCTTCGGCTTTCGCAAAGGCCGCGATGTCGTCCGCCAGGCCGGCGAGAGCGTCCTCCGAGAAGCAGCTGAACTGCATCTTCTTTACGAAATCATCGACGGAAAGCGGGCTGGAAAAACGCGCCGTCCCGAGAGTCGGCAGCGTGTGGTTGGGCCCGGCCATGTAGTCGCCGAGGGCTTCCGGCGTATTGCGTCCGAGGAAGAGCGACCCGGCGTTCTTAACGCTGTCCATCCAGGCGAAGGGGTCGTCCACGCAGAGCTCAAAATGCTCCGGAGCAATCTCATTGGCTATGTCTATCGCGAGCTTTATGTCCTCCGCTACGATTATCTTTCCGTTGTTGTCTATGGATGTTCTGGCAATCTCTTCCCGCGCAAGCTTCGGAAGCTGCGCTTCTATCTCCGCCCTGACAGCTTCCGCAAGCTCAGGGCTGTCGGTCACGAGCACCGACGTCGCGAGCCGGTCGTGCTCGGCCTGGGCGAGCATGTCCGCCGCAAGCACATGCGGATCGGATTTCGCGTCCGCTACTATCAGGACCTCGCTGGGCCCGGCCACCATGTCTATAGCGACCGCGCCGAATACCTGCTTCTTGGCCATGGCCACATAAGCGCTGCCGGGACCGACTATCTTATCGACCTTCGGCACGGTTTCCGTCCCATAGGCCAGCGCGGCTACAGCCTGCGCCCCGCCCATCTTGTATATCCTGTCGACGCCCGCGACCCTTGCCGCAGCGAGTATCACCGGGGCTATCCTGCCGTTTTTGTCAGGAGGGGTCACCATGACGAGCTGCGGGACCCCGGCGATCTTTGCCGGGATCGCGTCCATCAGCACCGCCGAGGGCAGCGACGCGATGCCGCCTGGCACGTACAGGCCGACCTTTTCGATCGGAAGTACCCGCTGGCCCATAACGACGCCTTCTTCGCTGATCATAAAGTTATTGCGGAGCTGCTTTTCGTGGAATCTGCGGATATTTGCCGCGGCCCGCTCAAATATGCGGACCAGCTCCGGGCCGGTCTCGGCAACAGCCGCGGCGATCTCCGCTTCGCTGACTCGGAGATCCTCCAGCATAGCGCCGTCGAACTTCTCAGTATATCGCCTCACCGCAGCGTCCCCATTCGCGCGCACGTCCGCGATTATTTCCGAAACCGTCCTGTCGATCTCTCCTGTATCGTAGCTGCGGGCAAAGATCTCGCTGTTCGGGACCTCGCCGTACTTCATCATCCTGATCATCAGGCTTCCTCCTGCAGAGCCGCCAGCCTGTCCGCCAGCGCCCTGATCTGTCCGTTCTTGAAATTATAATTTACCTTGTTTGCGATGAGCCTCGCGCTTATCGGGATTATCTCCTCTACGACCTCGAGGTCGTTCTCTTTCAGCGTGGTCCCGGTCTCGACGATGTCGACGATTACGTCGGAAAGGCCGAGTATCGGGGCGATCTCTATGGATCCGTTGAGGTGGATTATATCGATGTCGCGCCCGAGCGACGCGTAATAGTCCTGCGCTATCCTCGAGAATTTGGTCGCGACCTTAAGCGTGACCCCCGGGTCATATTTAAAGCCCTTAGGCGCCGCCACGGCCATGCGGCACCTTCCGATGCCGAGGTCCAGCAGCTCGTAGATGTCCGGGCGGTATTCCAGCAGTATGTCCCTGCCGCAGACTCCGATGTCAGCGGCGCCGCGTTCGACGTAGATGGCCACGTCGGACGGTTTTGCCCAGAAATAGCGGACCAGGTTTTCTTCGTTTTCGAATATGAGCTTTCTGCCGCCCTCTTTTATGGACGGGCAGCCCAGCCCCGCGCGCTCAAACAGATCGTAAGCCTTGTCGCCGAGGCGGCCCTTGGGAAGCGCTATGTTCAGATATTTCTTCATATTATGCCTCCGTTCCGGCCGGTTCTATATTATAGCGCGCCGTTCCGCTGCTGCAGAGCCTCTCGAGCAGGTCCATGTATACCGCAAAGCCCACTGCCCTGTCCTTCCGGCCCATGCTTGCCATAAGGCCGTCGTACTGGCCGCCGGAAAGCACCGCCGAGGGGATGCCCTCTATAAAGCCTTTAAAGACAATGCCGTTGTAGTATTTTGTGTTGCCCGTTACTGAAAAATCTACTCTTACGATGTTTCTCAGCTCCTTCGGAAGACTGCCGCAGACCTGCCTGAGCTGTCCGAGCGCTTCCGCGTCCGAAAGGTCTCCGAACGCCGCGAGCTCCGAGAAGACCTGCTCCGGTGTGCCGTAAAAACCGGTCAGCGCGGCAAGCGCGTTCGTAAGTTCCGCAGAGACGCCCGCCCTGCCGCATTCCGCTTTGAGCTCGTGAACGTTCTTCTCAGTAACAAGAGCCGTAACGCGAACGCGTTCCTCCGCGGACAGTCCTGCACGGTCGAACAGCCCTTCAAGGACCGACAGATGCGAGACGTTGAGAACAGCGTCCCGCCCGGTGAACAGCAAGCTCTCGGCCGCAAGTTCCAGAACTTCCGCAAGAGCCTCGCCGTCCACGCTGCCCATGCATTCAAGACCGGTCTGGCGGATCTCCCTGAAACCGCTCGAATCCGCGCCGACGCGGTAAACGCGCTCGTCGTAATAAAGCTTCAGCAGCCCGTTCTGCGCGTCGCGGGTATTTTTAATAATAGAGA
>JAFYFK010000008.1 GCA_017543805.1 Bacillota bacterium
GAAGAGATAACCGACGCGCTGGTCAAGAGAGGAAACGGCCTGATTATTACGATAGGCGGAGAAAACTCCGAGGACATGAAGGACTGCAGCGTCATTACCGCGGACTACAGGGTCAACGGAAAGCTTATCGGAAAGCTCGGCGTTATCGGACCTACCAGGATGAAATACGGAGAGATATCTTCGGTAATAAAATACATGACAGACAATCTGAACGACACGTTCAGTTTAGGAGGAGACACAGACGATGAATGACGAAAACATGCTGGCCGGACTGGGCGAAAGACCCGCGTTTTCCCCGGAAGACGGCGGCGAGGACGCGCAGACGCAGTACCTGAGGCTGGCTGCGGATTTCCAGAACTACAAGCGCCGCAGCGAGCAGGAGAAATCGGCAGTCTATGCTATGGCTAACGAAAAGATCGCCACGCAGCTTCTGGATGTGCTGGACAATTTCGAAAGAGCCCTGGACGCGGAGAGCGCTCCGGCTGAGGGCGACGGATTCGGGGACGGAATGAGGCTGGTGTTCAAACAGCTCGTCGGGATCCTCGAAAAGAACAACGTTACTGAGATAAAAACCGAAGGCGAGACCTTCGACCCGAACTTCCACAACGCGGTCATGACCGAATCCGTTGAGGGAGTTGAGAGCGGAAAGATCACAAAGGTCTTCCAGAAGGGTTATAAACTGAATGAGAAAGTCATCCGCCCCGCGATGGTGGCGGTTGCGCAATAAATAAGTAAACTTAACGATTTGATCGGAGGATAAAATAATGGGTAAAGTTATAGGAATCGATTTAGGAACCACAAACAGCTGCGTTGCGGTACTCGAAGGCGGCGAGCCTACAGTTATCGCAAACGCTGAAGGCAACAGGACAACACCGTCCGTGGTAGGCTTCACCAAGAGCGGCGAGCGCCTCGTAGGCGAGACCGCAAAGCGTCAGGCTATCACCAATCCGGACAGGACGATAGCTTCCATCAAGAGACATATGGGAAGCAGCTACACCGTAAGCATCGACGGCAAGGCTTACACTCCGCAGGAGATCTCCGCGATGATCCTCAGCAAGCTTAAGGCGGACGCCGAGAGCTATCTCGGGGAAAAGGTCACCGAGGCTGGAATCACAGTTCCGGCATACTTCTCCGACAGCCAGAAGCAGGCTACCAAGGACGCGGGAACCATCGCCGGCCTCGACGTAAAGCGTATAGTAAACGAGCCGACCGCGGCAGCGTTCGCTTACGGCCTTGACAAGGAGAACGGAAGCCAGAAGATCATGGTCTACGACCTCGGCGGCGGCACATTCGATGTATCCATCCTGGACATCGGCGACGGCGTATTCGAGGTACTCGCTACCAACGGCGACACCATGCTCGGCGGCGACGACTTTGATAACTGCCTTATGAACTTCATGGCTGACAGCTTCGCGAAGGAGAACGGCATCGACCTGCGTCAGGACAGGATGGCTCTCCAGAGACTTAAGGAAGCAGCCGAAAAGGCAAAGAAGGAGCTCTCCTCCTCCCAGACCACTAACGTCAACCTCCCGTTCATCACAGTCAAGGACGGCAGCCCGCTCCACATGAACATGGACATCACCAGGGCTAAGTTCGACCAGCTGACACAGCACCTCGTCCAGAGGACCATCGAGCCGATGCAGAAGGCAATGGCTGACGCTAACGTAACGATGAACGACATCAACAAGGTCATACTCGTCGGCGGTTCCACAAGGATCCCGGCAGTTCAGGAAGCTGTTAAGAAGGTTACCGGCAAGGAGCCGTTCAAGGGCATCAACCCGGACGAATGCGTTGCTGTAGGCGCCGCCATCCAGGCAGGCGTACTCACCGGCGAAGTCAGAGACGTCCTTCTGCTCGATGTTACCCCGCTGTCACTTTCCATCGAGACTCTGGGCGGCGTAGCCACCAAGCTCATCGAAAGAAACACCACAATTCCTGTAAAGAAGAGCCAGATCTTCTCTACGGCCGCGGATAACCAGCCGGCAGTAGACATTCACGTAATGCAGGGCGAAAGACAGATGGCAGCGGACAACATTACGCTCGGACGCTTCCAGCTGACCGGTATTCCTCCTGCGCCGCGTGGAATCCCGCAGATCGAGGTCACCTTCAACATCGACGCCAACGGCATCGTAAACGTAAGCGCCAAGGATCTGGGCACCGGCAAGGAGCAGAGCATCACCATCACTTCCTCCACAAAGCTTTCTGATGACGAGATCAAGCAGAAGGTAGCTGAGGCTGAACAGTTCGCGGCTGCCGACAAGGCCAAGAAGGAAGGCGTCGAGGTCAGGAACCAGGCTGAGACCCTCGTATACGAGACCGAAAAGGCTGTCAAGGAGCTCGACGGAAAGCTTTCCGCGGACGAGCTCAATAAGATAAATACCGCAAAGGAGGCGCTGTCCAAGGCACTCGAAGGCAACGACGTTGCGGACATCAAGGCAAAGACCGAGACTCTGACCAATGAGTTCCAGGCCATTTCCACCAAGCTGTATCAGCAGGCCCAGCAGGCTCAGGGCGGAGCAAACCCCGGAGCGGGCCCTGACATGAGCGGCTTCGGCGGCATGGGCGGAATGGGCGGTTTCGGCGGCGCCGGCGCTAACCCCGGAGCAGGCGCAGGCAGCGCAGGCCCGGCTCCCGGCGGAGACAATGTTGTAGACGCTGACTTTGAGGTCGTAGACGACGATAAGAAATAATGGCTGACAAACGAGATTATTATGAGGTGCTCGGCATAGACAAAAGCGCGAGCGCCGACGAAATAAAATCAGCGTTCAGAAAACTGGCAATGAAGTATCACCCGGACAGGAACCCGGGTGATGCTTCGGCTGAAGAGAAATTCAAGGAGATCAACGAAGCGTACTCCGTGCTTTCCGATGCCGACAAGAAGGAAAAGTACGACAAGTTCGGCTTCGCGGGCATCGATCCGAACGCCGGTTACGGCGGATTCGGCGGAGGCTTCAGCACCCAGGACGCGTACGACATCTTCAACCAGTTCTTCGGAGGCGGATTCGGAGGCTTCGGAGGGTTCGGAGGCTTCGGAGGACAGACCAGAAGGAACGGTCCGAGGCGCGGCGCGGATATCCAGAAACGCATGAACATCACCTTCAACGAGGCGGTGTTCGGCGCCAAGAAGCAGATACGCCTGACCAAGGACGTCGAATGCGATGAGTGCAAGGGAAGCGGATGCGCTGCCGGCACCGGCAAAAAGACCTGTCCGACATGCGGCGGGCGCGGCCAGGTGATGAGCGTGCAGAATACGCTCTTCGGACAGGTGCAGACCATGACCACCTGCCAGAACTGCGGCGGCACAGGACAGATAATCGAAAATCCCTGCAAGAACTGCGGCGGCAGCGGAAAGGTGCGCAAGACCGTCGAACTGTCCGTGGACATCCCCGCGGGCGTCGACAACGATTCCGTCATAACGCTGCGCGGACAGGGGCAGATGGGTTCCAACGGCGGAGGCTCCGGAGATCTTTATCTGGTGCTCGGCGTAGCCCCGCACGAGGTATTCAAGCGCGACGGAGACGATCTGTGGCTTCAGGTGCCGATCACATTCACGCAGGCTGCGCTCGGCGATACCATCACGGTCCCGGGACTTACGGAAAAGCTTTCCTGCAAGGTCCCGGCGGGCACACAGACCGGAACGGTGCTCCGCATGAAAGGAAAGGGCGTGCCGAACGTCCACACCAAGAAGCCCGGAGACATGTACGTCGAGGTCAATATCGAGGTGCCTACAAAGCTCAATTCCGAACAGAAAGAAATGATCAGAAAGTTCGGCGAGAGCAAGGGACTCGAGGGTTACAGCAAGCGCAAGCGTTTTTCCGATACGCTTAAGGATATGTTCAAA
>JAFYFK010000119.1 GCA_017543805.1 Bacillota bacterium
GGTGCGGCGCGACGGAGAGTTTTATCTGTTAAAAGACGGTGACCCTGCAGAGGTCGAGGCAGAACTTCTTGCAAGCCGGATCGCGCGTTGTTTTGACGTTGATCAGGTCTTATATGAGCCGGACTTTTATGACGGACAGAGGGTAAGCAAAAGTCATATTATTTCATCGCCGCAGTTCAGCCTTGTGCCTGCCGAATATCTGGACATTTACGCTGCAAACCACGATACGAGCTGCGCTGTCATAATTGAGGAACTCGACCCGTACGGCTTCCATATGATGAACATCGTCGACTACCTTGTCGGCAATACCGACCGCCACTGGGGCAACTGGGGCTTTTATGCTGACAATTCAACCAATCGACTTACAAAGCTTTACCCGCTGATGGATTTTAATAAAGCCTTCACCGCGTACGACACCGTCGACGGCGTCCGCTGCCAGACCACGGCACAGAGCATGTCCCAGAAAGACGCGGCGCTGCTGGCCGTCCGTACAGTCGGGCTCAATCAGATCGCCGATATCCGGGACGACTGGTTCAAAGAGAAAGCCGTCCTCGAAATGTTCCGAAGACGGCTGGAGATCCTTAAATCCGCTTAGCAAAGCCCCGTTTTTTATGCCCTGACCTTTGCAATTAACGCTTCCTGCAGAGTTTGTGAGAAGTTGATGTGCTTTTCCCTGGCGGCTTTGTCAAGCCATGCGGGAATAGTAAGTGTCTTCCTGACCGATTTCTCAAAATGTGCACGCGCATAGTTCATAACATCAACTGAGACCATCGTCACAAATCCGTCGAAATCATCGAAATCGAGCTCTCCGGCAACCTTACTCAGAGAAATATCCTTGATCGATGACGGTTGAGGCACGTCCTCCCCATCCTGCCAAGATGTATAAAGATATCCGGCAAGGCAGTCAACAGCCATGCTCATCGCCTCATTTTCATCTTTTCCGCATGTCGCAAGCCAGTTAAGATCCGGAAAAATCACAGAATAGCCTTCGTCTTCCTTGAAAAAGCATGCCGGATATACAGATAACATATAAAGTCCCCTCTCTTTAATCATTGTTAAGGCCTGCCTGTTTTCTGATGGATTGCTCCACTGTCTTAGGCAATTCTTTGCTGTGAAACGGGATGGTAACCTTACCGGGCACTTTAATTCCTGTTTACAACGCCCCTTTCGGGCAGTTTTTGACGCATTCCATGCAGAGGATGCACTCGGTTCCGTTTTCTCTCTTCCGCGAGTTGTCCGTCACGTCCACGTTCATGGGGCAGACACGTTTGCATTTTCCGCAGGAGACGCATTTCTCCTTGTCACATTTGACCCGCACCAGAGCAAAATAGCTCATTGGCTTAAGGAAGACCGTGATCGGGCAGAGATATTTGCAGAAAGCGCGGTTGTCCTTAAACGCGAACGCCAGCCCGATGCCGGCGGCATAATAGAGCGCGTTTCCTATGATGAACGCCCAGAACATGATGCGCTCAAGGTTGCCGACGTGCGCAAGGAACAGCGCTGCGACGAAAATCAGAGAAACTGCAAAGGTAATATATCTTATCCAGCCGATCTTCTTCCGGGGGCCCGCAGGGACTTTGTACGGCAGGAAATCCAGGACCATGGCTGTCCAGCAGGCGTAGCCGCACCAGCCGCGCCCGAAGATCAGCGGGCCGAAGATCTTGGCGACAGCGTAATGGATGGTCGCAGCCTCAAACACCCCTGTAAACAGATAGTACCAAAAGCCTTCGAGCTGCATGTTTTCACCGCAGATAAGGCCCAGATAGATCAGCATGTAAAGGCCGACAAGCAGCTGCACTACCCGGCGCGCGTGTTTGTAATTTCTGATAAACAGGAAGATGCCCAGAGCGATGGAAATGCCGATATAGCTGAAATTGAACAGATAAAAGATGTTATCCTTTGTCAGCCACAGCGTAACAGCGACAGTTTCAAACACTGCCAGCATGAATATCGGAAATGCGTATTTTTTCATCGGAATATCCCCTACGCCTTGTTCTTTCTGAACAGATCGGCCTTGTTTATGTATTTCATGGCCATATCGTCGTCGCCGGCGGAGGCGTAAAGGTCGGCGAGGTTTTCCGCAGCCTCGATGTTTGACGGCGACAGCTGCAGCACGCGCTTGTAGCCTTCAATGGCTTCAGCTTCAAAACCGAGCTCGCGGTATGCGCCGGCAAGATAATAGTGCAGCGGCCACCAGTTGTCATAATCCGTATTTATGTAAGGTTCAAGTATTTTGAGGCCTTCCTCGTAGCGCCCGGCGAGAATATGGTTTATTCCGCCCTCGATCTTTACAGGGTCTCCGAGTTCCTCAAGGCGTTCCGCTATTTCCTTGCGCTGTTCGGCAAGATCCGAGTCGTCCGAAAGATCCATAAAGCGTTTCCAGACAGCCTGAGTCTTTGCGTATAAAGCCGAGTTCAGATAAGCGAATCCAAGATAATAGTACGGCACTGCAAAATCAGGATGTTCCAGCACCAGGTACTCAAAATACGCGGTAGACTCGGATTTGAGGATTGATATGAGTTCGTCCTGTCCGTCTTCGCCTTCAAGGCTCAGGTACCATTCGCGGCAGACCGAAGCGTAACCGAACATTGCGTCCCTGGAATCGGAAAACAGCATCAGAGCGGCTCGGAAATACACGCAGGCCTTTCTCCAACTATGCGCAAGCAGAGCATCCCTGCCCTTGCCGCAGAGCACCTGGCAGAGCTGCTCCGTATAGTACTTCTTCAGAAAACGGATATAAGCGTCCGCGTGCGGAAACTGCGTGTTGACACCCAGGATCACAGACATATTGTCCGCCAGCCTGTTCACGTCCAGCCCGCCCTTCTGCATTTCCAGGATATCCTCCGGCTTGAGCGGTATCTCGATCTCGTCAAGAAACTCCAGCCCGTTCCGGTCCAGGAAATCCGGAGACAGCGCCGCAAAAATAAACGCCTTTGCTTCGCTTTCCAGGTACTTATTCAGTTTGTCAGGTCTTTTCGCAAAATCAGGTGTCATAGTATTACCTTATGCGATGATATAAGTCTCCGCACGGGTACTCAGGGAACCCGGTTCTTAGCGATCGGCGAGCCGAAGGTGAAGACGGAGCTTAGAACCGCTGGGAGGGTCCCCTGGTAGCGAGAGCGTGCCCGCAGGGGACTTATATCATCGCTGTTATCTAATCAAATTCCTCTCCAGCTCTCGTCCCTGAGCATATCCGGACGGCTCTTGGCGGCGCGGACCTGTGCCAGCAGCCTGTCGCGGTCCTGCGGAAGGTCGCCCTTGAGAGCCAGATAATTTGACGCGTGATTGCTGCGGAAAATGCAGGTCTCGGATAGATCGACGTTCTCCAGGAAGAGTTCCATCTCGTCCAGTACCTCAAGAGGCTTAAGAAGCTCGATCTTTCCTTCCTGCA
>JAFYFK010000120.1 GCA_017543805.1 Bacillota bacterium
AAGGCTGAAGATAACGTCGAGGAAGCTGTCGAAGCGGCTGCGGATGCTGTTGAGGAAGCTGCCGAGGCAACAGAAGAATAGACTTAAATATTTTGCAGGGGCATGTGAGAAGACCCTCACATGCCTTGTTTTTGTTAAGGAGATCATGCTGAAATGAACTTAAAAAAGGCTGCGGCAATACTTATAGTGATTGCTATCATCGCAGGATGGGCAGTAAGTGCGATCGGATTCGGTGAGGGCGGAAGCATTGCGGACCGCATGAGCCTCGGTCTTGATATGATCGGAGGCGTTTCCGTCGTGCTCGAAGCTGAGACGAACGCCACAGGCGCCGAGCTCAAGTCCATAATGGACCAGGTCGAGGCTGTCATGGAAAGGCGCGTCAACGAAATGGGCCTCTCCGAACCGGTAATTGCCGTAGAAAATGAAAACCGCATACGTATAGAGCTTCCCGGAGCGCAGAACGCGGAAGAGGCTATCGAGAGCATAGGCCGCACCGCAAAGCTCAGATTTGTGACCGCTGACGGAATGGCATTCCTTGACGGCGACCATGTCAAGAACGCCGTGGCCTCCGCGTACGAAGGCTACGACACAAACCTTATGGGCTTCTACGTCGTAAACCTCGAATTCGACGCCCAGGGCCAGACAGCGTTTGAACAGGCAACAAGAAGCATCATCGAAGGAAATATGAGCGGCGATTATTTCGACGACAACCAGATCGCCATCTTCCTGGATGACGACCTTATCTCCGCGCCTTATGTAAGCCAGGTCATTTCCAGCGCAAACTGCCAGATCACCGGCAGCTTCACCAAGGAATCCGCGTCCAACCTCGCGGCTCTTATCCGCGGCGGTTCACTGCCTGTAACACTTAACGAGATCCAGACCGAGATTGTCGGACCGACCCTCGGACTGAACGCGGCCCGCACCGCTGTTATAGCCGGCCTTATCGGAATCGCGCTCATCTTTGTGATAATGATCGCCGGATATCAGGTAATGGGCATCGTTGCGGACATCGCGCTCGCCCTTTACGTCCTGCTTGAGCTCTGGATACTCATCGCGCTCCACGCGGTCCTGACTCTCCCGGGAATCGCCGGTATGATCCTCTCCATAGGCATGGCTGTAGACAGCAACGTAATCATCTTCAGCCGCATCAGGGAAGAGATCTCCGTAGGAAAGACTATCCGCGTAGCTGTCCGTTCCGGATACAGACGTGCGCTGTCCACTATCATCGACTCTCAGGTAACGACCATAATCGCTGCTGTAATACTTTACGAGTTCGGATCCGGACAGGTCAGGGGATTCGCCCTCACGCTGCTCATAGGTATCGTCGTATCCCTGTTTACAGCCGTCGTAATATCCAACCTGCTTCTGCAGGTGCTTGCCGAGACAAAACTCGCTACACCTAAATTATTCGGCGTCAAAAAGATTGGGACCGAATTCGACGAGCAGAAGCTGCCGCTCGAAAAGTTCAACTTTGTCGATAAGCGCAGGATATTCTACATAATCACAGCCAGCATTCTGGTCATCGGCCTTGCCATCGGCGGCATCAGAGGCTTCAACCTCGGCATCGACTTTACCGGCGGCACCCAGCTCCAGCTGAACATGGGACAGCAGGTCGACTCCGGCGCGGTCAAGGCTGTTCTCCAGGAGAACGGCATAAATGACGCGGATATCAAATACGCCGGTTCCGCAAACGAAAAGATAATAATCAGGACCACTAACGTTCTGTCCATGAATCTTAATATGAATCCATATTCATGAGCATGTTCTTGCATCCATGTAAACTCTTTTGTTTTTTCAAAACTTGTATAATTTATTTTTCCATTATATACGTCTACGGCTAGTCCTGTTTGATGTTCT